>NZ_DCQO01000009.1:255511-511508 GCF_002323495.1 Olleya sp. UBA1516 | reverse complement strand
ACAGTAGCTTGATCACAAGCTTGAGGCGTTCCGTTATCACAGATAGTGTATACAAAAGAATCCGTTCCTACATAACCAGCATTAGGTGTATACGTAAAGACACCAGTATTAGCATCGATAGTTACCGTTACACCTTGAGCAGTAGTAACTGTAGTTGTAGTAACAGTTTGCGTGTTACCTTCGATATCATTATCATTTTCTAAAACATTACCAGTTAAAGGTGTTGTTGGTGTTGTATTGTAAGCATCGTCATTCGCATTAGTTGTGTTAGGTGTTCCCTCTGGCTGCACAGTAATAGTTACAGTTGCAGTGTCACAAAGCGCAGGCGAAGCGTTATCACAAATAGTATATTCAAAAGTATCTTCACCAATAAACCCATCATTAGGTATATAGGTAATAGTCCCATCAGGATTAACAGTAACGGTTCCGTTATCAGGCGTTGTATTGTTAGTAATAATAATAGGATCAGCATCAGGATCAAAGTCGTTAGCTAAGACCACAATATTCACAGGAGTACCTTCAGGTGTGGTTGCAGTATCAGCATTAGCAATAGGTGCTTCGTTTTCAGGACCACTTTCCGGTAAAACCTCGATGTATACAGTTGCAGTATCACAAGCTTGAGGAGTACCATCATCACAGATTGTGTAAGTAAAAGTATCTTCTCCAGTAAAACCAGCATTAGGCGTATAGGTATAATTACCAGCAGCATCAATAGTTACCGAACCATTAGATGGATTAGTATTAGCAGTTACTGTTTGAATATCACCTTCAAAATCTTCATCGTTAGTTAATACATTACCAGAGACCGCTTGTCCAACAAATGTATTGTTGATATCAGCGATTGCATCAGTACAGTTAGAAAGAATTTCTGCAGATAAAGTAGTAGAACATTCATTAGCGTCTAATACTATTATAGAGTAATTACCCGCTGCTAAATCATTTATCGTAGCGTTTGATGTATATGTTGTACCACCATCAATAGAGTATGTATAAGGTAAAGAACCTCCAGAAACAGCAATATTTATAGTACCTGTAGCTTCTGTTGAACATAAAATATTAGTTACAGAATCAATTGATGCAGTTAAGACAGGTTGGTTTACAGTGATAACTTGAGTATGAGATGTTGTCAAATCACAAGCATCCGTAGCAATCCATTCTCTTGTTATTGTTTGGTTTCCGGTACAAATATCTCCAACAATTTCTTCATTAAAAGTAACTATGGCATCTCCACAATTATCAGTAGCTGTTAAAACAGCAGCATCAGGAATATTACTTCCATCTACTGTAATATTATTAGGTAAAGTCTCGACAAAAGTAGGAGGTGTGGTGTCCTGAACATTTATGGTCAAAGTTCTTGTTGTCTCATTTCCGCAATCATCGGTTGCAATCCAAGTTCTTTCTAATGTATAAGTATTTGGACAATCTCCATCAGTTCTTATTTCGTTAAAAGTAACAGTTGTATCGCTACAGTTGTCAGTAGCTGTAAGTACTTCCGCATCTTCTAAATCACTACATTCAATTGTTATTTCATCTGAAATAGTGCTAGGATTTGTGTAATTTGAAATACAAGCGAACTCTATATTATGTTGTCTTAAATTACCTGAAACATTAGCTTTTCTGGCTACAATTCCTACTCTAAATTTAAATGAAGATGTATTTGTGTTTCTAGTAGTAATATTAGCTTGCGGATATATATTAGTTACACCTGTATATTCAGTTGTTCCTGCTGTTGCCACAATCCAAGGACCTTCTTCAGTAATAGTTAAATCTGTTGGATCATTTACAGTGTAGCTATTTGTAAATTGTGTCCAGTTTACTTCTCCAAAATTTGTATTTCCATCAATATCACTAAAAGTCGTATAAAATTCTGGTAAAGGTGTTGGTTGATTATTTGTATTATCAATAAAATCTATTTGATATTCAGTGTAAGCTCTATCACCAATATTAGTTAAATTAAATGCGGTTTGAGGTCTGAAAGAGTCTACACTACCATTACCATTATCATCCAATAAAGGTACTGTTGTATTTATAGTAGCAAGTATTGTTACTACAGCATCTACACCTAGCGATACATTAGTAAACCTAAATTTTTCACCTTGTAAAAAGGTGTTATTATTTCCATCTCCTAAAACTTCTGTATAATTTGCAAAACTTAAAACAGGAACATCAACGCAAGAAGGTTGATTGTTATTAGTATCATTAGGAAATCCATCAAAAGTTGGACCAACAGTATCTTCTATTGTGAAAGTAGCTGTCGTTGAAGATGAATTTCCACAAACGTCAGAAGCAGTAAAAGTAACAGCAGTAGATCCTGTTACACCACAATCATCGCTTAAGTTACTATAATTATTTGACCATGTTACAGCACCACAATTATCTGTAGCAGTAGCACTACCATTGGTAGCTAACCAATTATTAAATGCAGCTTGACTATTTTGATCACATTGTACTGTAAAGTCAAAAGCATTTGTGTCTATAACTGGAGCTGTAGTGTCTTTAACTGTGATTATTTGAACATAATTAGCTATAGTACGACCGCAAGAATCCGTAAAATTCCAAGTATTTGTATAAGTACCTAAAGTTGGACAATTATTAGAAGGAACAAAAGTACCCGAAGTTTTGATTGGTGTCAAACCTGGACACGAGGATACAGGTGCTAAAGCTTGCGCATTGCTTAATTCTGTTGGATTGTTACATTCTATTTCTCTGTCTAAAGCAGATGTAGCTGTTACCCATGTTGCTGGTGCAGGTGCATTGATGGTTACAAGTGTATTTAAAGTATTACCAACACCACATCCATTAATTCCGTTGTGACTGCCACTAGAAATATTTTTAGGATTTATTTGTCCGATGTAAGTGGCTACTAAATTAGAATCAAACGTACCAGAACAATTATTTTGTAAATAATAACAATTATCGTTAACAGACAAATTATAACTTAAACTTATAGATTGACTTGCTTCCAAAACACCATTTGGAACCATAAAAGTTAAAGTTCTAGTGGTATTATTGTAAGTGTAAGTTATACCAGAAGATAAACCAGTTATTGGAAGATTAAGTTCAGCTCCATTAGGTATAACAGTGGTTAATGATACACCATTAGCATTATCATTTCCAACATTAGTTACATTTGCTGTGTAGGTGATTGTTTGTGGACTATTTGTTGGTGTAATTAAAGTTGGTGTTGCTGTAAAAATTGTCTGTAATTCTGGTTGATATATTTCAACAGAAAAACCTAAAACAAACAAACCATAGGTTTCTTGATTAGACGTTAATCTAAGAGTAGTAGAAGTCTGGTTATTAGTTAATAATGAATTACCAGGATTACTTAAAGGGAAAACAGCAGCATCAAAACCTAAGGTATTAGTACTTGCTGGATTCCTGTCAGTAAAATTATTTGCTCCATTACTTGGTCCTACAGTAATTCTACTATTAAAAAAGTTGTTAGAATCTCTTAATGGTGCAGATATATCAACAAACGTATTAGAGGTATTTAATATTTGTAAGCGGTCTCCAGTCAAAGATCTATCTCCTTCAAGCGCTCCAATAACAATGTCAGATCTAACAATACCATTTGGTACAGTTTGAAATCCAGAAATATTAATATCAAAATTATTTTGGCTACTAGTAACGTTAGCGTAACCATCAAAAAGTGTTATATTTCTAGCTTTTAATTTATCACTTTTATAGACCATAATGACCTGCCAACCACCAGATGTACCAGTGTTGGTGTTTTCATGAGATACTAAAAAACCAGTTTTAGCTTCTACATTGGCAACTTGATATTTACCAAAAGGGTTTCCTAAATTTTTAACACTATTAGTTATGTCCTTAACGCATACGTAAGGATCATTATTTAAATGTGGATTTTGATTTTTACCTCTATATATTACCTCGTCTGCATTTATAGTAGTATATGTGGTTTGACCTGGAAGCATCAATTTTACATTGTTATAATTCCAGTTAGGTTGATTTTCGGTTTCTATTCCAGCAACGTCAATACCTTTATCTGCTGCTGCCCAATACAATAGGACTTTATCAATTACTAAACAACTGTCGTTTGGATATGGATTGGTTAAATTGGCACTACTAGAATTAAAAGTACTAGCATCACTATCAATGTCAACATAAACGTTGTCCACAAAATCATGATTGTCCTGCTCTCCATTATAACTTCCTGAGGTCGTTCTAGACAACATGTTGTTTCCTACCATTTTTACATCTCCATTAATAGAGGCACTGTAACGAGGTGTAAAGACTTTTTTTACTTGAGCTTGCAGACTAAAGCTAATTAAAAGGACTCCTAAAATTAGTAACCTTTTTGTGTAATTTGTTTTCAATATATTCAAAACTTAATAGTTTAATACTCTATTTTTAATATAAATTTATTGCAAGAAAATAGCTGCCAATAGCTTACTATTGGCACAAAGGTTAAAAAGAGAATCTTTTGTTCTCATAGTATAAACTTATTTTACTGCGTTAAATTTTATATTTTTAACTATTCATAAAAGCTAAAAAATTGCTACAGTTTAAGGGAGGTTTATCAAAAATGATAATTGTAGGTTTTTTTTATTTACTCTATATTCAGGGATTAAAATTAATTAATAGCATAGCAAAAGAAGCACGATTTACACATCAAATCAAATAAATATGTTATAGCACCTATAAAACCGATAAATGGTATTTTAAAAAACAATAAACGAATATTAAAGCACTTAAACGACAATCATGAGCAAAATTATACAATTTATTAGACATGCCAAATCTTCTTGGCAATTTAATGTGTCAGATCACGATAGGCCATTAAAAAAAAGAGGTGTTAAAGATGCTAATTTGGTTGCTAATCACTTAAAAACTAATTTCATAAAGCCTAACTTAATTTTAAGTAGCACTGCATACAGAGCAAAATTAACAGCTTTGCTTTTCGTCGATGTTTTGGATTTAAAAAACATACAATTTCAGCAAAAAAAAGCACTTTATGATTTTTCTGGAGACTCAGTTTTAGAGGTCATAAATAACTGTGATGATAACGTTAATGTTTTGATGGTTTTTGGGCATAATCATGCCTTGACAAATTTATGTAATTCTCTAGGTAATACAAGCATTGACAACGTTACAACCTCAGGTTTTGTGCAAATAGAATTTGATCAAAATTCATGGAAAAACATAAAAAATGGTAACACTACAAAAATTGTCTTCCCAAAACATTTAAAATAGACAATCTAATTAGATATATTTGTAGTAAATTTTGCTGTAAATGACTAACCATATTATTGATAATAAATACATAAACAGAGAGTTAAGTTGGCTACAATTTAACCATCGTGTTTTACAAGAAGCTGCTGACGAGTCTGTACCTTTGATTGAAAGACTTCGATTTTTAGGAATTTTTTCTAATAATCTAGACGAATTTTTTAAGGTTAGATACGCAACCGTTAAACGTATCGATTACGCTGGTAGAGCTGGTAAAAGCCAGCTTGGTGGAATAAAAGCTTCTGAGTTGTTGGAGATTATTACCAACATAGTTATAAAGCATCAAACCGAAAGTTTAAAGATTTTAAGTGATATTCAAAAAAAGTTAGAAGCAGAGAATATCTTCATTTTAAGAGAATCTAAAATCACAAAAGCTCAAAAACAATACCTTAGAAAGTACTTTTTAGAAAAGGTTAGTCCAGCTCTTGTTACCATAGTTTTAAATACCGAAATCAAGTTACCTAATCTCAAGGATAGTGCAGCTTATCTAGCGGTAAATATGCATTTAAAAGATGGAGAAAATCAATACGCTTTAATAGAAATATCTAAAAATATGGATCGATTTATCGTGTTGCCAAAAGTTGGCGATACTGATAATATAATCATGTTAGATGATTTACTGAGACTATTTTTAAACGATATTTTTAACATCTTCGAGTATAACAAAATTACTGCTCATATGATTAAAATCACTAGAGATGCCGAGTTAGATTTGGATAGTGATTTGACTAAAAGTTATATGGAAAAAATCAGTGATGGTGTAAAAGAAAGACAAGAAGGTGAGCCAGTACGATTTGTTTACGATAAAACCATTGATAAAAAAACTTTAGAGTTTTTAATGGACAAAATGGGTATTGATAATACAGATAGTATTATTCCGGGAGGTCGTTACCATAATCGTAGAGATTATATGGACTTTCCTAGCTTAGGACGTACCAACTTATTGTACGATAAAATAGTCCCATTACCAGTAAAAGGTTTAAGTCTAGAAGGTAGTATTTTTGAAACGATTGCTAAAAAAGACTATTTACAATACGCACCTTATCATACGTTTTCATACGTAGTAAAATTTTTAAGAGAAGCAGCTTTAGATCCTCAGGTTAAAGCTATTAAGATTACTATTTACAGATTAGCTCAAATTTCTCATGTAGCCAGTTCCTTAATAAACGCTGCCAAAAACGGTAAAAAAGTAATGGTCTCTATGGAGATTCAAGCACGTTTTGACGAAGAAGCTAATATCGCTTACGCGGAACAAATGCAGCGTGAAGGTGTACAACTAATATTTGGAGTACAAGGTCTTAAAGTGCATAGTAAAATGTGTATTATTGAAAGGGAAGAGGATAAAAAAATAAAACGATATGGTTTTATAAGCACTGGTAACTTTAACGAGTCTACAGCCAAAATATATACAGACTATACTTTGTTTACTGCTAACCAAAGAATACTTAAAGACGTCAATAAAGTGTTTAACTTTTTTGAAGTTAATTATAAAATTTACAGATTTAAACATATAATTACATCACCTCATTACACAAAAAATAAGTTTTTTAATCTTATAGATAAAGAGATTAATAATGTTAAAGAAGGTAAACCTGGTTATATAAAGCTTAAAATGAATAGTATATCTAACTATCCAATGATAGATAAGCTATACGAAGCAAGTCAAGCAGGAGTTAAAATACAAATGATAGTTCGTGGAATTTGTTGTTTAGTGCCAGGCGTAAAAGGTATAAGTGAAAACATAGAAGTAATAAGTATAGTCGATAAATTTTTAGAGCACACAAGACTTTACGTATTTTGCAATAATAACAACCCTCTAGTTTATATATCTTCTGCAGATTTTATGACCAGAAATATCGAAAACAGGGTAGAAGTAAGCTGTCCTATTTATGATAAAGATATAAAAGAAGAATTGATTGATACGTTTCATATTTGTTGGAATGATAATGTTAAAGCTAGGATATTAAATAAAGCACAAAACAATACCTACAAGCGTAACGATAAACCACAATACAGAAGTCAATTTGAAGCTTACAATTATTTAAAAAATAAATTAGATGCTTAAAATCCAAAAATATGCTGCTATAGACATTGGATCCAATGCTGTTAGATTATTAATATCTAATATTGTTGAAGAAAAAGGTAGTGATACAAGATTTAAAAAAAGTTCATTAGTAAGGGTTCCAGTGCGTTTAGGTGCAGATGTTTTTATAAACGAAGAAATATCGGAAAACAATGTACATCGTATGCTACAAACCATGCAGGCTTTTAAATTACTTATGGAAACCCATGGTGTAGTAAAATATAAAGCGTGTGCAACTTCTGCAATGCGTGAAGCAAATAATGGTAAAGATGTTGCAAAATTAATTAAGAAAAAAACAGGAATTCAGATTGATATTATTGAAGGTGAAGAAGAAGCAGCTATTATAGCAGCTACAGATTTACAATCGTATATTGATGTAAATAAAAACTATTTATATGTAGATGTAGGAGGTGGTAGCACTGAATTTTCTGTAATTGTCAAAGGTGAAAAAATAGCCTCTAAATCATTTAAGATAGGTACTGTTAGACTACTTAATGATATGGTTAAAAAGGAAGCTTGGATTGAGTTAGAACAATGGATTAAAAAGCAAACCACAACTTATGATAAGATTGAGGTTATTGGTTCTGGTGGTAACATTAATAAAATATTTAAAGTGTCTGGAAAAGCTATGGGCAAACCGTTGTCTTACTTTTATTTGACGTCTTACTACAATATGTTACAAACGTATTCATATGAAGAGCGTATCTCTATATTAGATTTAAATCAAGATAGGGCAGACGTTATTATTCCTGCTACACGTATATATCTGTCTGCCATGAAGTGGAGTGGAGCAAAAGATATTTATGTACCAAAAATAGGATTGGCAGACGGAATCATAAAAAGTATGTATAATGATACCGTTTCTAGCCATACAAAGTTAAAATAATACACTTTATCTATTTATTACTTTCTATTACTTAAAAAAAAATTATATTTACTTTTACAAAACTTAACTCAAAAAAACCAACTAAATTTTTCAAAATATGAAAAAAACTATTTTACTATTAACGTTTGTATTAGCTTCTTTTTACGGATTTTCTCAAGACGCTTTGTATGGTGTAAGAGCTGGATACAATATTTCTAATTTAGATTTTGATCCTGAAGTACCAACAGGTGTAGAAAATGCACATAGAAATGGATTTTTTATCGGATTTTTTGGAGAGTATAGTCTTTCTAAATCTTTTTCTTTTGCACCAGAAATTCAGTTTTCTGCCGAAGGAGCAAAAGATCAAGAATTACGTATTAACTACATTCAAGTACCATTATTTTTTAAATATAAAATAGGTAATAAATTAGCAATAGGTGTAGGTCCTCAAGCTAGTTTAAAAGGTCATTCTTATGAGGATGGATTACAAAATTTAGGTTTTTCTGCTTTAGGAGGATTAGAGTATATGATTTCTGACGAGTTTTTTATTGACTTCAGATATTCTTATGGATTAATAAATGTTATTGATGATAACGTTATTGATTTAGAAGCAAAAAATACAAATATTCAAATAGGTTTAGGAGTAAAATTCTAAAAGCTATATTTATTATAAAAAAAAAGCCAATTCTATTAGAATTGGCTTTTTTTTATAGCTCTAGTTTAACCATGTATGGTTTCTTTTTTACTTAAATTAACCATGATTTCAGCTTCATATTCTAGTAAATCATTCCATTTTTTATCTACTTCTTTGCGGTCTCCATATTGTCTAGCAAAACCTAAAAACATAGTATAGTGATTAGCTTCACTTACCATTAATTTTCGGTAAAATTCTGCTAAAGTTTTATCTTCCAATTCTTCAGATAATAATCTAAAGCGTTCACAACTTCTAGCTTCGATTAAAGCAGCATATAGTAACCTGTGGACTAATTGTGTTGTTCTACTTCCTCCTTTAGGAAAAAAGGTTATCAGTTGTAAAACATAGTCGTCTTTGCGGTCACGACCTAAAACCCATCCGTTTTTAAGTATTAAATCATGAACCATTTTAAAATGGCTAATCTCTTCTTTAACTAAGGCTACCATTTCTTGTACTAATTCTGTATATTCCGGAAAACTAACAATTAATGAGATAGCAGTACTAGTTGCTTTTTGTTCGCAATAAGCATGATCCGTTAAAATGTCTTCAATGTTTTTTTCTACAATATTTACCCATCTTGGATCGGTTGGTAATTTTAGTCCTAGCATAATTTTGTTAGTTGTTAACTCTTTCTTTCTATGGTATAATCGCCAAGTGTATTAATTGCTATGCTGTAAGTATTACAATCTTTAGTGTTTGGTATGCACTGTGATGCAATTAAATGTAAAGTGTTAGTTTGTAAAGATTTTAATTGGTCAACATAAATTTCAGTATTAACGTAGTTCATACTATTTTCTAATAAAAATTGTTCATTAATATTATTTTTGAAAATAATTTTATCGTTTTTAAAAACTTCAATTTCTGAAATTACTTCTCTGAAATAGTGTTTAGACTTTATGACGTTTTCTGAGGTATAACCTAAAACAGAATGATTCATATCTGTATAATTTTTAATTTTAACCCTATAGCCATTACTTAAAATGGTATCAGTGGTAGATTCTGTATACGCTTCCGGAAAAAAGGTTGCTTGTGTCTTATAGGATTTTAGCATGTTACTTTCAGTAAGTAATTGAGTCTTGGATTTTTTAACACGATCACGTCCATCACAACTTAAAAATGCGACAATTACAACAAGTAATATTACTGCTAATTTATTCATGATTAAACATCTAAGTCAAAGGTTTTACGTAGCAGCTCTAAGTTAGGGTTTTTTTCTTTAAGCTTTTCATATTTTTCAATAGGTGTATAAGCGTATTTAGTATCCAACTCTTCATTAACGTTTATATCTAAAGCAATGTCGTAGTTTTTTAAGTTTTTTCTTAAATAGGACATCAAGTCAAAGGATTGTCTTTCGACTTCAACTTTATTTGTAGCGTTTGGAAACGTCAATTTAATTGAAAATCCATCTTCTGCCAACGTTGGTTTATCAATGGATAGGATAGAGGCTAAATTAAATTTACCTTCTTTTTCTATTTGATGTACAAAAGCATTCCAAACTTCAGTTAATTCATCTTGATTAAAAGGTTCTCTTGGTAAATTTTCCTCATCAACAACAACATCTAATTGTTTTATTTGATGTTCTTTTTTAGCTCTAATACTTTTTAAGGATAAACCTGAAGTTCTTTTTTTACTAGAAGCAATACCATTTTCCAAGACAATTTTAGGTTTGGTTGGTTCTGCTTGCTTTTGTAATTCAGGATTAACTTTTGTATTGTTTTGTTGAGATACAGCTGTGTTTTCAACATGAACCGGTTTTACAACCTTAATAGGTTTAATTCCTATTTTTTTAAAGTATGAAGGTGGTATTATGAACCGACTGCTATTTTTTTTTTCTCCATCAAAAGTGATAGAGGCAAGTTGCATTAGTGTTAGTTCAACTAACAGTCTTTGGTTTTTACTGCTTTTATATTTTAAATCGCAATCATTAGCTAGATTAATACCTTTTATTAAAAAGTCTTGTTCTGCTTTTTTAGATTGCTCTAAATATTTATTTTTAGTATCATCTCCAACTTCAAGTAACTCAATAGTTGATGGGTTTTTGCAAACTAGTAAATCTCTAAAGTGAGAGGCTAAACCTGCTATATAATGATGTCCATCAAAACCTTTTGCCAACGTTTTATTAAATTGGATTAAAAGTTCTGGAATTTTGTTTTCTAAAATGTAATCTGTACTTTCAAAATAGGTTTCGTAGTCTAATACATTTAAATTTTCTGTAACCGATTGTCGTGTCAGGTCTTTACCAGAAAAACTTACAACTCTATCAAAAATAGACAAAGCATCACGCATAGCTCCATCCGCTTTTTGAGCGATAATATGTAAAGCATCATCTTCAGCATTTATACCTTGCTCTTCAGCGATGTATTTTAAATAATTTTTAGCATCCTTAACAGTTATACGTTTGAAATCAAAAATTTGACAACGCGATAGTATCGTAGGTATAATTTTATGTTTTTCTGTAGTTGCTAAAATAAAAATACAATGTTTTGGTGGCTCTTCTAATGTTTTTAAAAAAGCATTAAAAGCAGCTTGAGATAACATGTGGACCTCGTCAATAATATAGACTTTATATTTTCCAACTTGTGGCGGAATCCTAACTTGGTCTGTTAAGTTTCTTATATCGTCTACCGAGTTGTTTGAAGCAGCATCTAATTCAAAAATATTAAACGCATAGTCTTCTTCACCTGTTTCGTTACCATCACTATTAATCATTTTAGCCAAAATACGTGCACAACTTGTTTTTCCAACACCTCTTGGTCCTGTAAAAAGTAGTGCTTGTGCTAAATGATTATTTTCAATAGCATTAAGTAAGGTATTAGTAATAGCAGTTTGACCTACAACATCCTTAAAGGTTTGTGGTCTGTATTTTCTTGCTGATACTACAAAATGCTCCATGACTAATTATTGAACAACAAATTTAAAAAATAGCAGGTTAATTAGGAAGTCTTAGCCTTGATTTTATTTATAGTTATCAACAAATTTAAAATATAGGTAATGGTTAAAACTATTTAAAGTTTCTAGCTTTAAAAATGTTTAGTTTGTTGTAATTTTGCAGCAGTAAATCGCCTTATCGCTTTAAATTTATTTTAAAGAGGAAAGTCCGGACACCATAGTGTAATCATAGTGGCTAACAGCCATCCATCGAGAGGTGAGGAAAAGTGCAACAGAAAGTATGTACAGGTCATGCTGTAGTGAAACCAGGTAAACTCTATGAGGTGCAATACCATGTATACTAACGTTTGAGCGTGCACGCGCGATTGTTAGAGGGTAGGTAGCTAAAGCGTGTTGGTAACAGCAAGCTCAGATAAATGATAAGGGCTCCTTAGGGAGTACAAAATCCGGCTTATAGATTTACTTATTTATAAAAAAAAACCATCTATTATAGATGGTTTTTTTGTTTATTCTTCTTCGTCTGACGCTTCATTCTCAAAAAAGCTAAATACATTTCCGCCATAACTTTTGGAACGTACAAACTGCTTTAAGTTTGATAAGTCTGTGTGCTTGGAATGTTCTATTATTAATAATCCTTCAGACTCTAAAAGGTTATTTTCAAATACAAGCTCTGGTATTTTAGAAAAGGCTTCTTCTGTAAAGTCGTATGGTGGATCTGCAAAAATGATTGTATGTTGCTGTTTTGTTTTTTCTAAAAACTTAAAAACATCACTTTTTATGGTTTGGATATCCATTTCAAAACTTTCAGCAGTTTCATTAATAAATTTTATACAGCCATAATCTTGGTCTACACACAAAATTTCTTGTGTACCTCTAGAAGCAAACTCGTAACTTATGTTACCTGTTCCTGCAAATAAGTCTAATACAGAAACATCATCAAAGTAAAATTGATTATTAAGTATATTAAACAAAGCTTCCTTAGCCATATCTGTTGTAGGCCTTACAGGTAGCTTTTTAGGTGCTGTAATTCTTCGTCCTTTAAATTGTCCTGATACAATGCGCATTATAAGCTTTTTAGTAAGGTGAAATATGAGTAATTTGTTGTTGGTGTCTTTGTAAAATTATAGGTATCCATTCTATTTCCAAAAGATACGTTTCGGATGTATTTATAAGTGATGTTATATAAATCATCTTCCTTATTAATTAATCCTAGTAAAACTAGTTGTAGTGTTTCTGGATTAAGCTGTAATTGTTCTAAAGTAAATAAAAGATAATAAATGTAATCTTCTTTTGTATGATATTCAAAGGTGTTATAAAGTAGTAATCCGCCTTCTTTAATAGCTATTATTTCAAAGTTATTAGTATCTATATTTACGTAAACTTTGGTCACGCTAGAATGCTTTTCTTTAACTAATAATTGTTCTATTAATATAGTAGAGAAGTGCTTGTATGTAAAACTACCATATTTATCAAATATATAGTTGTTTATATTAGTAAACGGAACATAAATATTAACGCTTTCATTGGTAATAATTTCGTCAAAAGTAATAAAGTCAGTTTTTAAAATCTTGGTATTAAATTTTAAATAATCTGCTAAATAATCTTCTTTAAACAATGCTTTTGGTACTAAGGTGGACCAATCATTAACATGTATTATGTTAATTGAGGAGAAGTTTTGATTTAAAATTTCTTCCGTATTAAAAAGGTGTATTACTGCGTCTAGAAGTTCTGTTGGTGTTTTTTTTATACTAAAGACCTGAGATTTTAACTCGATAATGGTTTTAGTATCTGGGTTTAAAACACAAAAAGAAAGTCCACTCAAACTAATTTGAATGGACAGTTCTAGGTTGGTTAAATGATTATATTCCTTATTCGTTTGAGCCATAAGTTTTAGGCCAGTTTCCAATTGTTTTAGCAGAACTCATCGATCCTACACGTAAAGCATCACCATTAACACCTTCAACAGATATTACTTGGTTTTCTTTAAGAACTAAATTTTTATCTTGATCAAAAAGAATATCGTCTTTTTTAACAAATGCTTCAAAAACAGGAATTTTATTACCATTTTTATCTTCAATTTCTCCAGCATCCATAGTAAACTTAGTACCATCTTTACCTACAGGAACATTCATCATTTGTTTATATCTATCTGATCCTTTAAATAATCTTTCTTTAACAGATTCAAATCCAATTGTATCAGTGATAACAATATCTTTATAAGACGTCACACCACCATAAGCTTTAGTTCTTTCTTCATCAACAACACTTGAGTCTCTTCTTTCTATAATAGTAAATTTACCATTTTCGATAAATTTAATTAAAGAGTCGTAACTTTTAGTAAACTTACCAGTTACAGTTCTGTGTGCTAATTGAGAATCTCTAATATCAATTAAACGGTTAATAGCTGAAGCATATCTTTTTTCTTTTAATTGATTAAATTTTATCTCACCATAAACAGAGTTAAAAGTTAAATATCCTAAAAAGATAATAAGGCCCCAAAGCGCAATAGTAATAAAAGGTTTTGCTTTTGTTGGAACAAATTTATCAATAAGCCAAACAATTAAAATGGTTAATAGGATTGCTCCAATTATAATAAGTGCTAATTTCATAGTGATTTATTAAATTTAATTAAGGTCTGTGACAAATCTACAATTTTTTTTTATTCGTAAAAACCATTGTTGGTAAAAATGATTTATATATTTGATAAAAAGTTTTCAATCCACACTATTTAATGACCAGTTCGCAATTTTATTCCCTTATAAAACAGCATTTTCCGTTTAATCCGACGTCAAAACAAGATATTTTACTTTTACAACTTTCTGAGTTTATTTTAAATGAAAGAGAAAATGGCGTGTTTTTGCTAAAAGGATACGCAGGTACAGGTAAAACCACCATTATTGGTACGATTGTAGCCAATTTATGGCAAGCAAAAAAAAGTGCTGTGTTAATGGCTCCAACAGGTCGTGCAGCAAAAGTTATCTCTAATTATTCTAAAAAAGAAGCGTTTACCATCCATAAAAAAATATATTTTCCTAAAAAGGAAAAAGGTGGTGGCGTAAAATTTGTTTTACAACCAAATAAGCATAAAGACACCATTTTTATTGTTGATGAAGCGTCAATGATACCAGATTCGCCTAGCGATTCTAAACTTTTTGAAAACGGATCACTTCTGGACGATTTAATGCAGTATGTTTATCAAGGACATAGGTGTAAATTGTTACTTATTGGTGATACAGCCCAATTACCACCTGTAAAATTAGATTTAAGTCCAGCGTTAGATGAAAACACGTTGAGCTTAAACTATAATAAGTCAGTTACCAAAATGGAACTAGATGAAGTAGTGCGACAAGGCGAGGATTCGGGAATATTAGAAAACGCTACGTTATTAAGAGAGACCATTGCAGGAAGTTTTTATGATAGTTTTAAATTTAACTTAAATTCGTTTAAAGATATTGTTAGGTTGGTAGATGGATATGAAATTATGGATGCTATAAATGACTCCTATAGTAATCTAGGGTACGAAGAAACTAGTATAATAGTTAGAAGTAACAAGCGTGCTAATTTGTACAATCAACAAATACGCAGTCGTATTTTATTTAGTGAAAACGAGTTGTCTGCAGGAGATTTTTTAATGGCAGTTAAGAATAATTATTTTTGGATAAAACCAACCTCTGAGGCAGGATTTATTGCAAATGGTGATATTATTGAAGTGCTTGAAATTTTTAGCATAAAAGAATTGTATGGTTTTAGATTTGCAGAAGTAAAAGTTAGAATGGTGGATTATCCTAAAATGATACCTTTTGAAACCGTTTTGATGTTAGATACCATAGAAGCAGAAACACCATCTTTACCCTATGAAGACTCTAATAGATTGTATCAAGAAGTCCAAAAAGACTATGAAGATGAAAGTAGTAACTATAAAAAATTTATGAAAATTAAAGGCAATAAGTACTTTAACGCACTTCAAGTTAAATTCTCTTATGCCATTACATGCCATAAATCGCAAGGTGGACAATGGAATACCGTTTTTGTAGAACAACCCTATTTGCCTAACGGAATAGACAAAGATTATTTAAGGTGGTTGTATACAGCAATTACCAGAGCAAAAGAAAAATTGTATTTAATAGGTTTTAAAGACGATTTTTTTGAAGAAGACCATTAAATTATTATATTTTTATACTCCAATTTAATTCTTAGATGAAAATAATAGCAATGATTCCTGCACGATATAGTGCGACACGTTTTCCTGGTAAATTAATGAAAGATTTAAACGGAAAACCTGTAATTACGCGTACCTATGAAGCTACAGTAAACACAAATTTGTTTGATGATGTTATCGTAGTGACTGATAGTGATATCATTTTTGACGAAATTTCTAAAATTGGTGGTCATGTAATGATGAGTCAAAAAGAGCATGAGTGTGGTAGTGATCGCATTGCAGAAGCTGTAGCGGATTTAGATATTGATATTGTTATTAATGTGCAAGGCGACGAGCCTTTTACTGAAGTTGAATCGCTTAAAAAATTAATTCAAGTTTTTAAAGAAGACAAAGAACAGCAAGTTGATTTAGCATCATTAATGGTACACATTACCGATTGGGACGAAATTAAAAACCCAAATACAGTAAAAGTAATTGTGGATCAAAATAATTTTGCATTATACTTTTCTAGAAGTCCAATACCTTATCCAAGGGATGAGACTGTATCTGTTAACTATTACAAACATAAAGGGGTATATGCTTTTAGAAAACAAGCCATATTAGATTTTTATAATTTACCAATGTTAAGCCTTGAAGCTTCAGAGAAAATTGAATGTATTAGATATCTAGAATACGGAAAACGTATTAAAATGGTCGAAACTAATGTACAAGGTGTAGAGATTGATACTCCAGAAGATTTAGAAAGAGCAAAAAAACTATGGAAATAGATTATAGTCAAATAAAGGTCATTGGTTTTGATGCTGATGATACTTTGTGGATTAACGAAACCTATTTTAGAGATGCAGAGTTGGAGTTTGCTAAATTACTAAGCCCATTTGAAACTGCTAATAAAATAGACCAAGAGCTATTTAAAATGGAGATGAAAAATCTTCCAGTCTATGGCTATGGAGTTAAAGGCTTTGTGTTATCAATGGTCGAAATGGCTTTGGAGTTATCCAATAACACAGTCTCAAATCAAACCATATCTAGTATTTTAGACATTGGTAAAACAATGATTAATAAAGAAGTAGAGCTTTTAGAAGGTGTTGAGCAAGTATTACAACAGCTTTCCAAAAAGTATAAATTAATAGTCGCTACAAAAGGCGATTTACTGGATCAAGAACGTAAACTTGAAAAGTCAGGTTTGTTAGATTATTTTCACCACATTGAAGTATTAAGTGATAAAAAAGAAGCAAACTATTCCAAACTATTAAACCATTTAGATATAAAACCTTCAGAGTTTTTAATGATAGGTAATTCTTTAAAATCGGACATACTACCTTTAATTAATATTAAAGCAAGCGCTATTCATGTACCGTTTCATACCACATGGTTGCATGAGCAGGTGGACGTAAATGTTAATCAGTCAAAGCAATATAAAACAATTAAAAGTCTATTAGACTTACCAAAACTATTACAATAATTAGTGAAGACTTTAGATATAAATACTTGGAACAGAAAAGAACATTTTCAACACTTTTCAAAGTTAAAAGATCCCTATTTTGGAGTCACTATACCTTTTGAAGTAGGTAACGCTTACCAGTATGCAAAAGATAATAACGTCAGTTTTTTTGGCGTTTATCTTCATGCTTGTATGCAAGCTATAAATGCTGTAGACAATTTAAAATATAGAGTAGTGGAGGACACTATTCAAGTGTACGATACGATACATGCATCTGCAACAATTATGCGAAGTGATAAAACTTTTGGATTTTCATTTATAAATTTTACCGAAGATTTAGATGGGTTTTTAATTAACTTATCTAACGAAGTAGATAGAATCGAAAACAGTCCATCTCTTTTTCCTCCAGTTAATGGTTTAAATTGCGTACACTGTTCAGCAATACCTTGGCTTAATTTTTCAGGTCATAAAGAGCCTGTTTCAGGTGAAATGGACTCAGTGCCTAAGCTAGCATTTAGTAAAGCTGTAAAGCAAGATAATAAGTTAATAATGAATGTTGCTATTAATGTAAATCATGCCTTAGTTGATGGATATCATTTAGCATTATTTTCAGAAATGTTTCAGAAAAACTTAAATAAGTAATAAATTTACAAACTAAGACGACAAGTCAATGAGTTATAAAAATTTTCCAATGGTGTCCAAAGTTATATTTGGACGAGGTAGTTTTAATCAATTAAGCGATATTATAGAGCCTAAGCGGTTAAATACTAGTGCGCCATTTATATTTTTTGTAGACGATATTTTTAAAGGAGATGCGTGGTTAACCTCCAGAATACCTTTGTCATATTTAGACAAAGTGGTTTATGTTTCAACATTGGAAGAACCAAAGACAGAGCAGGTTGATCAATATGTGGAGGATATTATTTTAAACTTTAAAGAACGACCATCTGGTATCATAGGTATTGGTGGAGGTTCTATATTAGATATTGCAAAAGCAGTTGCCATTATGTTAAATAATGATGGTGAAAGTAAAGATTATCAAGGTTGGGATTTAGTTAAAAATTCAGCTGTATTTCACGTAGGTATACCTACAATATCAGGTACAGGAGCAGAAGTTTCTAGAACAACTATTTTAACAGGACCAGAACGTAAATTGGGTATTAATAGTGACTTTACTCCATTTGATCAAGTGCTTTTAGATCCAGAATTAACTAAAGATGTTCCTAAAGATCAATGGTTTTATACAGGTATGGATTGTTACGTACATTGCATAGAATCGCTAAGTGGAACATATCTAAATGCTTTTAGCCAATCTTACGGAGAAAAAGCTTTAGAGTTATGTCAAGAAATATTTTTAAGTGATGATTTATCAGAGCAAGAGTCTCAAGATAAATTAATGATGGCTAGTTGGCATGGAGGCATGAGCATTGCTTATTCTCAAGTAGGTGTAGCACATGCGATGAGTTATGGTTTAGGTTATTTACTAGGTGTTAAACATGGTATTGGTAATTGTATTGTTTTTGATCATTTAGAAGCGTATTATCCTGAAGGTGTTGCTGAATTTAAAAAAATGAAAGCCAAACATAATATAGTTTTACCTCATGGTATTTGTGCCGATTTATCAGATAAGGACTTTGATGTTATGATTAATGTAGCTTTAAGTTTAGAGCCACTTTGGGAAAATGCAATTGGTAAAAACTGGAAAAAAACTATTACTCATGATACGCTAAAAGCGTTATATCAAAAAATGTAATATGCACTGGTTAGCTAAACTTATATATTTTAAGATAATGGGATGGAAGGTTGTTGGTAATACTAACTTTTCAAAAGATATTATTAAAAAAGCGGTTATTATATCTGCTCCTCATACTAGTAATTTTGATTTTATTATCGGAATTTTATTAAGAAAAGTGACACAGGTCAAAACTAACTTTATAGGTAAACAAGAATTATTTACTTGGCCATTTGGTTATTATTTTAGAGCAGTTGGAGGTGTGCCAGTGGACAGAAAAAATAAAGAAAATAAAGTACAAACTATAGCTAAATTGTTTGAAAACAAAGAAGAATTTAGATTAACATTAGCACCAGAAGGCACTAGAAGTAAGGTTGACGAATGGCGTACTGGATTTTACTACATCGCTAAACAAGCTAATGTGCCCATTATTATGTTTACGTTAGATTTTGGTAATAAGCAAAATACTGTTTCAGAGCCTTTTTATCCTACAGATAATATGGAGGCGGATTTTAAATTTATGAAATCTTTTTTTAAAGATGTAAAAGGTAAGATTGAAAAAAATATATAGTTGCAATCTTTTTTTTCAAAAAATTAATTTTTGGTACGACATTTGATTTTACTAGTATGTAGCCTAAAATGAAACATAAAGTAAACTATAAGTCCCTAAAAAGAAACATTGACCACTACAAACAAAAGCGACTTTAATAAGTCATTAAAGTCGCTTTTATTTATTTAAAATTATAGTAATTAGTTTTTATTTTGAATTTCTTCAATTTCGCAACCAAATAAGCTTTGTTGCATAATTAATTTAGAAACCCCTTCAGGTAGCATACTTTGCCAACCTTCTTCACCATCACAAATCATTTTTAATACTGTTCTAGAAAATACATTTAAAGTGTTAGGATCATAATCTGTAATATCTACAACCTTACCATTATATTTAAAGAATTTGTATAATTCTTTCATTCTAGGATGTACTTTTAAGTTATCACTTGTTGTTAATGAACCATCCTCATCACGCATTGGATAAAGGTATACGCGTAGATCTTTGAAAAATAATTTTCCAAAAGCTTCTAATATACCACCACTTAAATGTCTGTAATATTTCTCGTCAAATATATCTACTAAGTTATTAACTCCCATAGCTAATCCCATTCTACTCTTAGAATATTGAGAGAAGTATTCTACTAACTTATAATATTCCTGGAAGTTAGAAATTAACACCGTATGACCTAAAGAACATAAAAGTCTAGCACGATCCATAAAATCTTGCTCATCAATCTCGCCTTCAGCTCTTAGATTAGATAAAGTAATTTCAAAAATTACTTGAGTATTATCCTCATCTACTTTATTTTCTTTAATAAACATATCCAATGACTTTTCGTACATGTCAATGTTTACTTTGGTTACTGGTCTAAAACTACCACGTAACGCTAATATATTTTTCTTGTAAAGGACTCTAGCAGGTAACACGTTATTTCCGTCAGGAGCAAACATGACAGCATCTGTCATTCCGTTTTTAACTAGTTGTAAACTCATTAAACGGTTATCTACATCTTTAAATACAGGACCAGAAAAATTAATAGTATCAATTTCTATTTGGTCTTTATCTAAATGGTCATATAAATAACGCAATAATTTTCTAGGTTCATTGTACTTGTAAAAAGCACCATATATAAGGTTTGTACCTAAAATACCTAAAGTCTCTTGTTGCAATCTTGCATCATTTTCTTTAAATCGAAGGTGCAATACAATCTCATTATACTCTTCTTCAGCTGGATCTATTTGGTATTTAATTCCAACCCATCCATGACCTTTGTATTTTTTTGCAAAATCAATTGTAGCCACAGTATTTGCAAAACTGAAAAACATCTTATTTGGATTTTTTTCACGATCAATACGCTCTTCAATAAGTTTTATTTCATGAGAGACCATTTTACGTAAACGCGCTTCGGTAACATAACGTCTGTCGTTTTCAATTCCGTAAATAGCATCACTAAAATCTTTGTCGTAAGCAGACATAGCTTTTGCAATAGTCCCAGAGGCACCTCCAGCTCTAAAAAAGTGGCGTACAGTTTCTTGTCCTGCACCTATTTCGGCAAACGTACCGTAAATATTTTCGTTTAAGTTAATACGAAGTGCTTTATCTTTTAAAGAGGGAATATTTTCAAATTCTTTATCTCCTTTTAGCCTAATTTCCATATAAAAATCCCTATGATGTTAAGTTTTACAAAGGTACCAAATAACTATATCAAACAAAAAAAATAACTTATTTTTGTGAGAAATAATCATCAAGTGAAAATAACATTTTTAGGCACAGGAACATCACAAGGAATTCCAGTAATTGGAAGCACACATCCTGTATGTTTAAGTAAAAATCCTAAAGACAAACGTTTACGCGTTTCTGTTATGATAGAATGGGAGGATAGTACGTTTGTAATAGATTGTGGTCCTGATTTTAGACAGCAAATGTTACATGCTAATCCGGAAAAAATTGATGCCCTTTTATTTACGCATGAGCATGCAGACCATACCTCTGGTTTAGATGATATAAGACCATTTTGTTTTAGACAAGGTGAATTGCCCATTTATGCGCATAAGCGTGTAATTGAGCAACTTAAAATAAGGTTTGAATATGTTTTTGCAACAACAAACAGATATCCAGGTGCACCAACTGTAGCAGTCAATACCATTACAAATAAACCTTTTACGATTAATAATTTGCCAATAATCCCTATTGATGGCTTACATTATACATTGCAGGTTTTTGGTTTTAGATTTGACAAGTTTGCTTACCTAACAGATATTAAAACCATTTCTAGTTCCGAATTAGATAAACTTAAAAATTTGGATGTTTTGGTAATAAATGCGTTAAGAGAAAAAGAACATATTTCACATTTAAATTTAGAACAAGCGCTGGAAATTATTAACATCATCAAACCTAAAAAGGCCTATTTAACACATATTAGTCACTTATTAGGATTTCATGACGAAGTACAACAAAAGCTGCCAGACAATGTATTTTTGGCTTACGATAAACTAGAAATCACTATTTAAACTATTTATATAAAATGAAGAACAAAATCTTTATGTACCTGTTTATTTTTACATCACTAATTGTGGTGTTTCAATATGTTAATTCTAAAAAAATATTGGATGACAGTGCAAAACGAATGGAAAAACTAAAGGAGAGATCAGTTGTACTACAAGACTCTTTAAATCTTCAAAACGAAGAGTTATCTGATTTGACATTATTTGATTTAAGATATAGTCAAGAAGCTAAAGATTATTTTTATAATAAAAAATTGGATAGCGATGTTATGATTCCTTATATCAAAAACGAATTATATAAATTAAATGAAGCTGAAGGTGACCATCCTTTAATACCCTTTGCAGCTTCCGAAGGAAGAAAAATGCAGTTTAATACTATTAAAATGCTAAATCATAGATGGATTATTGCAGATTTTTCTGATGGTAGTTATTGGGGAGAATTACTAATTAAGTACTTTATAACAACAGATAAAAAAATAGAATTTGAAGTTTTAGACTATTTACTTTATACTAGATAGAAAGTAAGTTGTTTAAACAGAAAAGCCCAAATTAAGTTATAAGTTTAATTTGGGCATTTTATTTTGTGATAAAATTTTAGATCAAGTGTTGCAACCAATCTTTAAACTCGTAAAAATTTTGAGGTGCTACACCATGTCCAACAGGAAACTCGTTAAATTGGTTTTTGATGTTTAAAGCCGATAAAAATTTAGGTGTTTTTCTAGCCCAATCCACAGGAATTACTTGATCAACAGTACCATGAGAACAATAGAAGTTTAAATGTTTATAGGCAGAAGCGTCTTTAACTTCAAATATATCTTCATTTATATATCCACTTAAAGCTACAATATTGTTTACTTTTTCTGGATAGGTTAAGGCAACAGCATAGCTTAAAATACAGCCTTGACTAAATCCAAGTAAGGAAACATTATTTTTATCTACTGGATAATTAGCTGTAGCCTGATCTATAAAATTAGCTATTAAATCTCTAGATTGTTTTGCTTGCTCATTATCACTCCATTTTCCCTGATCTGCATCAAAATTAATTGCATACCAAGCATTACCATAAGGTTGCATTGGATAAGGCGCTCTAACAGATATTATAAAAAGCTCTTCTGGTAATTCTGCAGCAAAACTAAATAAGTCATTTTCGTCACTACCATAGCCATGAAATAGGATTAGTAGTGGAGCATTGTCTTTTAAAGACGATGGTCTAGTTATGTGATGTAGGTTAAAGTTTTCCATTAGTTACCAAGTCCTTTAAATAGTTTTTGAAAAATTGGTCCAACAAAAGGAATAGGTTTCATTGTTCCATTAATAGCAGTCATTACTCCTAAAAATAAAAGTGCTCCCATGCTTACCCAAAAAGCAATTGAGATTTGCATATTATCAAATTGACTAACAAAATAGCCAATAATCATCCATAAAAGACATAAGCCTAAACCTTGTCTGTTATGAAAACTTGTAAAGTCGTTTTTCTTTTCGCCATTCATTATTATTGCTATGACGCTACCAATTATGGTTAGGTAGCTAATTACAGCTAATGATTTACCTTCTTCAATTGTTTGTTGGTTCATTGTATTATAATACTATTTTGTTATTTGCAATTATTCCGTATGCTTTTCCTTTTAATTCTTGTCCTAAAAAAGCACTGTTTTTTGATTTTGAAACAATATCAGTTTCCGCGAAAGCGTATTTAATATCTGGATTAAATAACGTTATATTAGCTATTTGACCTTCTTCAATAGTGTTGTTATGTTGACCAAATCTTGCTTTACCTTTTGTAAGTAATTGAATGGTTTTTTTTGTAGAAAATAAGGTGTTTAATGCGCCAAATGCACTTTCTAATCCTATGGTACCAAAGGAAGCATGATCAAATTCTACTTTTTTATCTTCTATGGTCATTGGATTATGATCACTTGTAACCATATCTATCGTGCCATCTTTTAAACCTTCAATTAATGCATCAATATCTTTTTGTATTCTTAACGGTGGATTAACTTTGTAATTAGTGTCAAACTCTTCCAAAACAGCATCTGTTAAACATAAATTATGGATGGCTACACTACAGGTAACGTCTAGTTTTTTTTGTTTAGCTTCTCTTATTAATGCAACACTTTCGGCTGTTGAAATTGTTGGTATGTGTAGCTTTCCGCCTGCATACTCTAACAAAAATAAATCTCTAGCAACTTGCATTGCTTCAGCTAAATTAGGACTACCTTTTAAACCTAATGAAGTGCTTGTTAATTCTTCGTTGACAATGCCTTTACCAGAAATTCTTGTTTCTAAAGGAAAAGAGCATACTAATCCGTCAAAATTGCTTGCATATTGTAATGCGATTTTTAACAAATTAGGGTTAGTTATTGGCTTTTTGTAATCGGAAAACGCTACAGCTCCTGCGTTTTTCATATCAAAAAGTTCGGCTAAATCTACACTGTCGCTATTTTTAGTTAACGCACCAATTGGTAACAAGGTTACTGCTTGATTTTGCGCTTTGGAAAGTACAAAAGCCACATTGGCATTAGTATCTATAATTGGAAAAGTATTGGCCTGTAAGGCAATAGTTGTAAAGCCTGACTTAGCTGCAGTTTTTAGACCATTATCAATTGTTTCGCGATCTTCAAAACCTGGTTCTCCAAAACAAATACTACTATCAAACCAGCCTTGAGATAGGTGTAAGTTGTCTAAACTTATGGTTTTATAATTGTTAGTATTTTCTATGCTTGTAGCAATTTTACTAATCTTTCCTTTTTGAATTAATACGTCACAAACCTGATTATGAAAAGGGCTTGAAGAATCAATTATTGTTGCTGTTTTTATTAAGACGTTCATTTAAAATATTTTAAGATGAGCATTTCTAGAATTAATAAAGCTAATGCCAAAATTACAAACCATTTCCATAATTGGTTAACTTTACTATCGTTATTTATTGAATCAAAAATATTAGCTATTGAGTCGCTAACAGTGATGTTTTTGTAATTATCCAAGTTAATATAGGTTAAATCACTTTCTGACCTATCGTAATTATAACTTACATTTTGGATGATTTCGGTTTTATTTTTTAAATCGTAAACACCAGCTTGTTCTGGTAAATCATTGGTTTTAATAACCACTTTATTATTAAAATAATTTTGCTCTGGGATGATTTTGTTTTCTCCTTTTACTAATGTTAGCACTGCGTCTTGTTGTAAATTAATAGCAACATCGTAATTATTATCTTGTCCAATAGTATAATATAACGTACCTGTATTTAAACTTTGTTTGGCAATGTTGTAAAACGTAGGTACAATTAAATTTATATTTTTAAAATTAGAATTAGTATCGTTTATTGGAGCTGAAAATAAATACAAATTTCCGTTTTGAGACAAAAAGGATTTACCGTCTTCAAATTGTAAAACGTTAGTTGCTTTAACATTATTTTGCGGATAGTAACGTTCTACTTTTGGATATTGAAAATTATCAACGCGTTTTTCAAACACACCATTTGTGTATAATGGATGGCTATAATTTATGGTAGTAATACGTTTTTGTGTAGTTAATAAATCTCCAAAAGGAGAGGTGTTAAAACGTTGTAAGAAGGTATTATAGTCCTTAAGATTACCTTTGTCTGAAGGGATTAAAACAACATAACCTCCATTGTCCGTAAATACTTTTAATGCAGTAGTTAGGCTTTCTGGTATCGTTTCAATTTCATCTAAAATCACTAAATTTTGAGCATCAAATAAACTATAATCTAATGTATTGGATTGTATTGAAGTAAATTTAAATTCGTCTTCCGTAAAAATTCTGCTTAAATAATTGCCACCAGAGTTACTAATCGATAATATGTTTGTTTTAGTAGGTTTATTAATATTAAAATATAAGGTGTTATCAAATTGTAATTGTGTGTCATCAATGGTAATTTTTCCTTTTATAATTTGATTATTTGGAAGAGAAAACACAGTAGTACCTTGCCCATTTACTTCAACTGAAGCCTTAGATAGTAAATTATCATTATTGTATAATGAAACCGGAATATTACTAGTTGCTGTATCATTGTTTTTTAAAACAACAGTTAATTCTAAATTATTAGCATTTTGACTAGAAACATATACACTATCAATGGTTGTATTGGTTTTATTTACAGGTTTTAAATTAACTAAATTTAAAGTAGATGTTGAGTCTGAATCAATATTAAAGTCTGTATTTTTTTGCTGGAAATCTGATATAAATATCACATTTTTAAGCGTGTTAGCCTGATTAGAAAACGATTGCTTTGCTTTTAATAACGCTGCATTGTAAGCTAGTTGACTAGAGGAGTAATCTAATTGCAATAATTCGTTTTTTATTGCTTTTATAGTGGTGTTTTTGTAGCTATCTGTGTTGGTTATAAGCGATAAGGTTTCGGTTTCAGGAATGGTTTCAATTAAATCTTGGATAGCACGTTTAAGTAATTCGCCTTTGTTTCCTTTGGCTTGCATACTAAAGGAGTTATCTAGATAAATAACCATCTCTTTTTTAGCATTAAACGTATCTGTTTTTGAAGTAAAAGGTTGCGCAAAAGCTATAATTATAGCAGCTAAAAGCAATAGTCTAGTAAGCAGTGTTAACCATTTTTTTATGACTGCACTTTTTCTAGTTTGTAATTGGATTTTTTTTAAAACAGCAACATTTGTAAAATACTCTTTTTGGAATTTTCTAAGCTGAAATAAATGAACAATAATGGGAATAAGCAGTAAGAAAAGCGCGTAAAGAAGTTCGGGATATTTAAACTGCATTAATTTTAAAGTTTGTCAAAGATAATAATTGCATTTATATAAAGCCTATTTCAAAATTAACAATTTAACAAAAACTTAGTGTCAAGATTGTGTAACAAATTTTATTTTTGAGCGTCTTCTAAACAAGACCATTAACAAATAAACATAAAAAATGAAAAAACTTTTAGTAACAACTATTGCAACAGGACTATTATTGGTTGGATGTAATAGCACAAAAACATCTGACAAATTAGCGTCTCAGTCGCCAATTGTAACCTCTATTGATTTGTCTAAAGTACTTAATGACAAAGCACCTGTAACAATTAATCCAGGACGTTTTACAGAGCAAATAGTAACGTATAGACTACCTCGAGTTGTTCAAGGGACGTACTCTGTAAGTGATTTTGGAAAATATGTAGACGACTTTAAAGCGTTTGATTATAAGGGTAATGAGTTGCCAACAGTTAAAGTAGACACTAATACTTGGACTATTGCTAATGCTACTCAATTAGATTATATTACTTATAATGCTAATGATACTTTTGATCAAGAAGTAACAGGTGGAATAGGTGGAGAGGCTCCTTTTTCTCCAGCAGGAACAAATATAGAGCCTACTAACTACGTGTTAAACTTACATGGTTTTATAGGTTATTTTGACAACCTAAAAGACAGCCAATATAGTTTAGATGTTACTGCACCTGCAGATTTTAAACGTACTTCTGCTTTACAAGAAACTGGCAAAACAGTAAGTAAAGATGGTAAATTAGCAACATCAAGTTATTTTGCACCACGTTATTTTGATATTACAGACAATCCAATGTTTTATGGTGATTTAGATGTCGAAGAATTTCAGGTTGGAGATATCAAAATTGTACTAAGTGTATATTCTCCAAACAAAGTGCATAGTGCTGCAAGCATTAAAGAAGTAATGCAAAAAATGATGCAAGCACAAAAAACATATTTAGGAGACGTTAATAGTACACCTCGTTACGATATCTATTTATATTTATCTGAAGGTAAGCCAGAATCACCAAAAGGTTTTGGAGCTTTAGAGCACCACACATCTACTGTAGTTGTTTTAGAAGAAGATATGCCTTTTGAAGCTTTAGCAGAAAGTATGATTGATGTAGTATCTCATGAGTTTTTTCATATTGTTACACCATTAAGTGTGCATTCTGAAGATGTACATTATTTTGATTATAACCAACCAACATTTTCTAAGCATTTATGGATGTATGAAGGTGTAACAGAATATTTTGCAACACTTTTCCAAGTGGATCAAGATTTAATTGACTCGGAAGAGTTTTATGGAGATATATTAGGTAAAATTCAAACTTCAGCTAACTTAGATGATAGCATGAGTTTTACGGTAATGAGTGAAAACGTTTTAGATGAACCTTACGCACCACAGTACTATAATGTATACATGAAAGGTGCCTTAATTGGTATGTGTATTGATATTATCTTACGTGAAGAGAGTAATGGTAACAGAGGTATTTTATCTTTAATGAAAGAATTATCTAACAAATACGGAAAAAACAAACCTTTTGAAGATGATAAGTTAATAGAAGAAATTACTGCAATGACTTATCCTAGTGTTGGCGAATTTTTAAACACACATGTTGTTGGTGGTACACCAATAGATTATTCGGTTTACTTTAAAAAAGTAGGATTAAGTTTAGATACTGGAAAAGTTAAAACTAACTACATCCAAAACGACGGAACTTTAATTTTTGCTCCAGATAGAGCAACAATGACTATTCCTTTTAGCGAAGCGGTTAAGGATAATAGTTTTTGGAATGACAATGGTGTATTACCAGGAGATGTTTTAAAATCAGTTGATGGTAAAGAGTTAACTTTAGCTACAGCACAACAAATTTTAACTGCAATGTACATGTGGCAACCAGGTACAGACATTAATGTTGTTTTAGATAGAAAAGGAGAAGAAATAGTTATTAAAACTAAATTAACTCAGTCTTATACTAACGGAACAAAATTAGTCGAAGATGCTAACGCTACAGATGCACAAAAAGCAGTAAGACAAGCTTGGTTAAAAGGCTAAATATTTGATAAAAAGTTTGGCATAAAAGTTGAAATGTTTAACTTAGAGAATGATTTACAACTAATTATAAAATCATTTGGCTAAACTTAAAAATATATAAAATGAAAAAATTAATTCTTATTGCATTTACCGTTTTTCTTGGAATCAATACTATGATGGCTCAAGACGCTAAACAGATTGAAGATTCTAATTATGTTATACTTTTAGATAGTAAAGTGTTTCATTACAC
This sequence comes from Olleya sp. UBA1516, assembly GCF_002323495.1. Classification (NCBI taxonomy): domain Bacteria; kingdom Pseudomonadati; phylum Bacteroidota; class Flavobacteriia; order Flavobacteriales; family Flavobacteriaceae; genus Olleya; species Olleya sp. UBA1516. Next base: position 482,314 of record NZ_DCQO01000009.1, on the reverse strand, counting down.
AGCAGATGGTGTCGCACCATTAAAAGGAGATTTAAAATTAAATAACGGAACAATTGTAAAAAGTGATGGTACGTACATTGTGGACCAAAAAACTTTACAATTAAAGGATGGACAATGCTTAGGAATGAGCGGTACGCTTTACAAAGATCAAGAGACTTTGACTAAAAAGCTTATGAAGCAGATGAAAAAATCTTAGTTTATCACTCAAAAATTTAAAAAGCCTAATCGAAAGATTAGGCTTTTTTTATTTAGAGATGGTAAAGGTAAAAGTGCTACCTATGCCAATTTGGGATTTTAAAACAATATCACCATTCAGTTTTTTGACTAAGTTTTTTACAGTAAACAATCCAATTCCAGTCCCTTTATTACCTTTTACGTCTGTTTGATTGTTGTTATTAAATAATTTAAATACTTCGTTTTGTTGCTCTTGCGCAATACCAATTCCATTATCTGTCACAGAGAAAATATGAAAATTCTTATTTTCAGAATAGTTTAAAATAACCTCTGGATTTGGTTTGTTGTTATATTTTAAGGCGTTGTCCACTAAATTTATTAAAATTTGAGTAACAGCAGCTTTATTAATAAATATGTTTTGGTTTTTTGTATTTGTTTTAAATTGTAAACCGTCTAACAGATGAATGCGTTTAACTTCTTCAAATAGCGTATTTAAGGCAATGCTTTGTTTATCTTCATTTAATAGCTCGTTAGCTTTATAATGAATTAAAATTCCGTCAATATAATTTTTAAGAGAATCTGCAGACTCCTCAATATAATTAATGTAATCAATAGATTCTTCAGTAAAAACATTACCTTCTTCTTCCTTTAAAAAAGCAGTTAAAGAAATAATGTTAGCTAATGGAGATTTTAAATCGTGAGACACGTGACTAGCAAATTTGCTTAAATCAGCATTACGCTCTAATAACTCTTTTTTGGATTCATCCAAAAGCCTATTATTTAATCTTAGATCAAATAAATTCATAACTTGTTTACCTAAAGTTATAAGGGCTTTTTTCTGAATTTCTGTTAGTTGTCTAGGTTCATGATCGTAAACACATAATGTCCCTAAAGCTAAGCCATCTTTGTTACGTAAAGGGACACCAGCATAAAATATAGCATTAAATTGATCTATTAATGGATTATCTTTAAAACGATTATCTTTTCTAGAGTCTTCTACCACAAAAATATCTTGACTTTGTAATATAGCATGACCACAAAAAGAGATGTCTCTTGGTGATTCTTGAACATTTAAACCATGATGAGATTTTAAAAAATTACGGTCTGTATCAAGTAAGGTAATTAAAGAAATTGGTACTTCGCAAATAGTCGCAACTAGACTTGTTATATTATCAAAATCACTTTCTGGTAAGGTGTCTAAAATCTTATATTTTTTAACTTCGGATAAGCGTTCTATTTCGTTTTTGGGAAAATCTGGTACAATCATAAATGGATAGTTCTACTTACATTTTGAAAATGTATGTACGAAAATAATGATATTATAGTTTTAAAAGATTAAAATTTTTCAAAAACACCTAATCCAAATAATGCAAAATCATATTTTACTGGATCGTTAGGGTCTAATAGTCTTAAACTTGAGTCTAATTGGGCTAATGCTTTGCCATCATTTTGTTTTCGTTGTAATAATCCTAATTTTCTAGCCACATTACCAGAATGGACATCTAAAGGACATGATAGTTGGGCAGGAGATAGGCTAGTCCAAATCCCTAAATCTACATTTGTATTATTAGGTCTTACCATCCATCTTAAAAACATATTGATACGCTTTGCAGCACTATTTTTTAAAGGATCACTAATATGTTTTTGTGTTCGTTGTAGGTGTTCGATTTCAAAAAAAACATGCTTAAAATTATGTATAGACTTTTGCAAACTATCCTTTTCGGAATGTTTTTTAAACACAGCTTCTAAACCGTCATGATTTAAATAAATGTGTTGTAAACCTTTTATAAAAGTTATAAAATCTAAACCATTAAATGTGCGATGTACAAACGATTCTAATTTCTCTAAATCTGATGGTTCATGATTCATTACAAAATCAAAAGGTGCTTGATCTAATAATTGCATCATTTTATGTGCATTGGTATTTATACTTTTTCTATTTCCCCAAGCAATTGTAGCACTTAAAAAACCAGCAATTTCAATGTCTTCCTTTTTACTAAATAAATGCGGAATTTGTATTGGGTCACTATCAATAAAATCAGGTTTGTTATATAGCTCTACTTTAGCGTCTAAAAATTCTTTTAACTCTTTGTTAGTCATTAATTATTTTGTTATTAATGTTTTATTTGTCAATAGTAAAAGTACTATTATCTAAAGTTTGTATGTTGAAAATTTAGTTAAAATCAAGTTTGAAAATAGGCCAAGCTAAATTTATCGTCTTAATTTTGGTTAAAATCGCTGTCTAATATAACCCAAGTATTGTTTATCTTCTTAAATTCAAAAAGCTCTCTACTTGTGTCGTTATAACCATTTATAATAGTTTTGGACATTAATATAGCATATGTAAAATCACTATTAAATAAAGGAACTGCTAAATTATGGTAAGTATATTGATCCGCTATTGAATTATACTTACGCAAAGCATCTTGGTAGACTTTTAAATTAACAGCAGCATTATTAGCGTTATAATTATCTTCAGCTTCTAGCATTGAATACTTTAGTTGATCCAAAGTATTTATAGCATTTGAGTCAATAATTTTTACATTTTTTATAGGTAGAACTTTCCAGTTTTTAAATGTAACCTTTAAGTGATTATCAAAATCACTACTAGCAAATGAATCATTAATTTTTTTAATAAAATAGGGTAATTGTCGCTTGTAATTATAACTGAGAGTTACTTCGTGTATTTGTCTATAGTTTAATCCTTGAGTATCAAATTGAGGAAAAAACGCTTGGTTTAAAACAGCTAGAGTTTCTGATTTATAACGGTCTGAAAAATCTACTTTTTGCGATTTACAAGCACTAACTATTATTGTTAGCAGCAGTATAAAAAAAGTGATTAAATTTTTCATTTTTAAATCATTTATCCAAGAATAATACAGCCGGAATTACTAAAATCCCGTTGTAACTAGCATGTAAAAACATAGAATAGATTAATCCTAAACGCACACGTACATAACCAAATACTGATCCTACCACCAATTGTGGAGCTATTAATAGTGGAGACAATAATAGTATTTGAGGTGTTATTTCGAAATTAAAAATATGTACATAACCAAATATAATAGTAAGCATGTAAAAGCCTAACTTAAAATATTTTTTATTAAATAAGGTCATAGGACCTCTAAATATTAATTCTTCAAGAACAGGAGCTAATATAACAGCACTTAGTATAATATTGATTTTAGATTGCTCTTCTAATAATTTATTTATTGAGTGTGAATCAGAACTGTAAAGACCTAAAGCTTCTAATATAATAGTTAATAGACCAAATCCCATACCAAGCATAATACAAAGTGGTATACATTGTAATACCAACCCCATTTTTTGCTTAAATGTAGCGTGCTTTAAAGGTTTTAACCGTGGATTTTTAATGTAGTTAAAAACAGATTTAAAAAGTATAATCATATTTTAAACTATTTTTCCATCTACCATTGTTAATTTACGATCAGCCAAATTAGCTAAGTCTGCATTGTGAGTAACAATTACAAAGGTTTGTCCAAATTGATCACGCAGTTTAAAAAATAGATTATGTAAATTTTCGGCACTTTCGCTATCTAAATTCCCTGAAGGTTCATCTGCAAAGATTAACTCTGGATTGTTTATTAAAGCTCTTGCTACAGCGACACGTTGTTGCTCTCCACCAGACAATTCGTTTGGTTTATGGTTGTATCTATGAGATAGACCTAAAAAATCAAGTAGCTCCTTAGCACGTTTTTCTGCATCAGATTTACTAGTGCCTTTTATAAAAGCTGGAATACAAACATTTTCTAAAGCGGTAAACTCTGGCAGTAATTGATGAAATTGAAAAATAAATCCAATATTTTGATTTCTAAATTGTGCCAATTGCTTTTCTGATAAACCTGTAATTTCTTTACCGTTTATTGTTAATTGACTGTCGGTTTTATTTTCAATAAAATCTAAGGTTCCTAAAATTTGTAACAATGTTGTTTTTCCTGCGCCAGAAGCGCCAACTATGGATACAATTTCACCTTTTTTAATATGTACATCTACACCTTTTAACACGTGTAAATCATCGTAATATTTATGTATATTTTTTGCTTTAATCATAGTCTAATATAAAGTACGGAAATTACCACTTTATAACGTATTAGGCAACTTTAAGTTGTTTTAGCTTTTTCTTTGAAATACTTTTTTTAAATCGTTATAATCTATAAAATAAACCATTCTTAAAGAAAAAGTATTACGTTGTTCTTGCTTAAATAAGTCTTCTGTACTGTCAAAAAAACCAGCTTCCGAGTTATTTGAAAAATTAAAAATTTGGTTTCTATACAACGCTGTAAGTTGGCTACCAGGAGCAAACTGCCATGTATAACTTAAATCTAAATTCCAAGTATTAAAATTAATATCTGGGTCAAAATCAGGATCACTACTTATATTGTCTTTAGTGTATATGTCAGATCTGTTTAGTGAGCCATCACTTTGTAAAGTATACATGCTATCATCATAAGTAACAGTACTTAAATAGTTTCTAAAACTTAATGTTAAAGCATTAAACGAATTAAAGTTATAACTACCAGATATGCTGGCTGTCATATCTATTCTGTCACGTTGACCAAAAATAATTTCATCATTTACTTCTTGTCCATTAACATAACCTCTGTCAGCAGTATAATTATCATAATCAAAACCTAAAACCATTAAAAATTTGTCATTAAATTTAAAACGTGGATTTAGTCCAAACCAAATGTTATTAAAGTTTTTGCGATCATCATTAAAAAAACGACCATATCCTAGATTAGCATCTAACGCAAAAAACAAATTATAATTACTAGAAATCCACATATTAGATTGTGCATAGTTTTCTGTAACAAAATAGCTGTCAAAACCGTTACGTGGTTCAAAATAGTCATATTGTTTTCCAAAATTCCAATTTCCATTAATTCCAAGGTTATGTAATGTTTTGGTCTGACCATTAAAATTAAAACCAGTATTTGCACCTGTAAAGGTATTTGGATTAGCTAATTGGTTATAGTTTAACCAAGTTCCAAAATAAGTATTATTAAAGTTTTTAGTTGGCTCAAACGTACGATAGCTAATTTCTGCATTATAGTTACTATAGTTATTTCTAAATAAGATTCCTAAATCATTAATATCATAGTTTTCATCTGCATAATCGTAAGTAACACTATATCTTATTTTCCCACTATTTTTACCAACACCTAATCTTGCAGTATATCCATTTTCTGTATCAGGAACATCATTAAATGTACTCATTTTAACTTCGGCAATTGCACCATATGTATTCTTCTTATTAACTAAGTCTAATAATAAACCTGTAACATTAGCATCTCTAAAATCACCATCTCTAGTAACATTAGTGTTGATTAATGTCACTGACGAGTTTTTATTAAACTGTTGATCCAATACCATAATATTATAATTAGCCAATGGTTCTACAATTTGAGATCGTTTAGCACCAGAATCTACATTGGTAATATCCACTTCTGTTTTTTTAGTTATAGCATTAAAAAATCCAATACCTAATCCGTTTTTAGTACGTCCTGAGACTTTAACAGCATTTAGTAATTGCACTTTTTCTGGATATTCACCAATGGTTTCATTAGCATTAAGGTTTAATCTTCCTGATGGACGATCTCCAATACGTCTAGAATAAAATAAATTACCCTTACTAAATAGGTCTACACCTTCAGTAAAAAACTGACGTTGTTCTGCAAATTGTTGCTCAAAAGGACCTAGATTTAATTGGACGTCATCAAAACCTGCTTGACTAAAATCAGGTATTAAAGTCGCATCTAAAGTTATATTTTCTGTAATTCCGTATTTAATATCTAAACCAGCTGCAAAGTCGCTTTCAGTCTCACCATCAAATGTACTTACTAATCCCGAAGCATAAGGGAAAAAGCTTAGTCTAGTAGGTGGCGTAATGTTTTTAATTCCTTTTAATTCGGCATTATATAAACCTATATTTCCTTTGGTAACATCAATAGGATTCCACGTCATTTGTTCGCGCGTTTTTCTATAATGTCTATGAAACTGAATACCCCAAGTTGGGTCTTCCTGTTGCGTAAAACGTAATGCTCTATATGGTATTTTAATTTCTACAATCCAACCATCCTTTACTATTTGGACACTACTTTCCCAAACCGCATTCCATCCAAAATCTTCACCATAATTTGGGCTTTCAACAGCATCTGCTTGTGTACCTGAGCTAAACACAAAAAACTCAGTATTGTTTTGTGCATCGTTATTTGGATTAAATATTAAACCAAAAAAGTCAGACTGTCCAAAATTATCACGTTGCGTAAATTGACGCATAATATCTTCTGGATTGTCATAACAGTAAGCAGACACGTATATACCAGAATCGTCATAAGTCATTCGGACTTTGGTTGTTTTATTGGCTGCTGCAGTATCACCAACATCAGGTTTAAACTCGGTAAAATTAGTGGCGATTTGTGCATCTTTCCAAGCAGTATCATCTAAAACGCCATCAATTTTTATAGGTATTTCTGTTCGTTTTATCTGATATAATTTTTTGTCTTGGGCTAGTGATTGATTAGATACTAGTAATGCGAAGATTAGAATAAAGAAAGGTTTCATTTAGCTTTTTGGTTGATTGTTACTGTATTAAAGACAGATAAAACTTTGCTTTGTTACAGTTTCCAAATGCAAATCTAATTTTGAAGTTAAAATAAACTCATAATTAAACGTTAAAACTCACTTCTGTTATAGTTTTCAGTGACATAAGCTAAACAGAAATAGTTATTTTTATAAGATGAAAAAAGAAAATTTAAAAGTAGCCACTTTTGCTGGAGGCTGTTTTTGGTGTACCGAAGCAGTTTTTTTAAGGTTAAAAGGGGTAGAAAAGGTTGTTTCTGGATTTACAGGAGGAGCAATTAAAAATCCTGCATATCGCGAAATTACAACAGGTAGAACAGGTCATGCAGAAGGTATTCAAATATTTTTTGATGATACAGTGATTAGTTATATAGAATTGTTAGAAGTCTTTTTTGCAACTCACGATCCAACAACATTAAATAGGCAAGGTCACGATATTGGAACACAGTATAGGTCTGCAATTTTTTATAATTCTGAACAACAAAAAGAAGAGGCTTTAGGCTTTATTCAGTTTTTAGAAAACGAAAAAGTGTTTGAAAACAAGGTGGTTACAGAGGTTACCGCTTTAGGTCCTTTTTATATAGCTGAAGCAGAACATCAAACCTTTTACGACCGAAATAGAGAAGCATCGTATTGTCAGTTTGTAATCGATCCAAAAATCACTAAATTGAAAACCTATTACAGTAATAAATTAAAAGAAAATAGCTCAAAAAATGCCCTATAAAAAATTTGAAGAGTACAATATCAAAGTGACAGATGATGTCAAAAACAGATATAAAAATATTATTGAAGATTTAGGTGAAGATACCACTCGTGAAGGTTTAATAAAAACACCAGAACGTGCTGCAAAAGCCATGCAGTTTTTAACGCAAGGTTATAATCAAGATGCAGCTAATATCCTAAAAGGAGCCATGTTTAAAGAAGAGTACAACGATATGGTTATTGTAAAAGATATCGAGTTTTATTCGCTTTGCGAACATCACATTTTACCTTTTTTTGGTAAAGCACACATTGCATACATACCTAATGGACACATTGTTGGATTAAGTAAGTTGCCACGTATTGTTGATGTATTTTCTAGACGATTGCAAGTGCAAGAGCGGTTGACACATCAAATATTGGATTGTATAAATGACACATTAAAACCAGAAGGCGTTGCTGTAGTTATTGAAGCTAGCCACATGTGTATGCAAATGCGAGGTGTACAAAAACAAAATAGTGTAACAACAACCTCAGGTTTTAGAGGTGCTTTTGAAAACATTGAAACACGCACGGAGTTTTTAAACCTGATTAGTACCAAATTAAGTTAGATTTTTGGAATACTATTTGCTTTATTTAAAATAGAATTACAAAATATTATCAATGAATTTTAATAACACAAACAAGTACACAAAACTATTTTTAGGATTAATCTTTGATGCCTTAGGTTATGTTTCCTTTATTATTCCTGGAATAGGAGAGTTTTCAGATATCGTTTGGGCTCCAGCATCTGCTTGGTTGATGACTAAATTATATAAAGGAAGAACAGGTAGGATAGCAGCAGTTTTTTCTTTTATAGAAGAAGCTTTACCAGGTTTAGATATCATTCCGTCTTTTACACTTATGTGGTTATATACTTATGTATATAGTAACAAGTCAGATAAAAATACAGTAACAACTTTATAAAACATAACAGCACTTTTTCAAGTGCTGTTTTTATTTGTAAAAACCTTTTCTAATAGCAATAAAAATAAATATCATTCCAGAATATCCTACAAAAAATGGGATAATCATGTGTTTTAACCCTAAGACTAAAAATAAAGCAATTAGTAATAACTGAAATCCTAATCCAAAAGTAGATATACTTGTCATTAACCATTTAGGAAATACTTTGCCATAAGCAGCTCTTGGATCCAAAAAGTAAATGGTTTTGTCAAATCCACCATAAAGTATTTTATATAATTTAAAAAGAATATTTACGTTGCTTTGCTTCTCACCAGCTAAGGCTGTAGGTGTTTTGGTTTCAAAAATGCGACTTGTGGTGTCACCTTCAAACTTATTTCTTAAAATCACATAATAGTAGTTATATAAAGTACCTTGTAATTGGACACCTAAAAAAGCTATAATGGTAAGCCAGATTGATGCATTAGTAACATACCAAATAGCACTAAATATAATTGCATTTAAAATAATATCTGCAACCGAGTCTAAGTAGCGTCCAGTATACGAAGGTGTTTGTTTTATTCTAGCTAACTCACCATCTGCAGCATCCAAAATAGATTTAAGTATTAAAAAAAATGCAGCTAACCAATATAGATTTTCCATAATACAATAAATAGCTATTAAGCCTGAAATTATAAATGCTAAGGTGACATGTACAGGAGTAAAATTGGTGTGTTTTAAACGATTTGCAATATGTCTTGCTATTGGTCTTCCATAATCAGAAAGATCAACAAATTTATGCGCTTTGGGTAGTTTTGACATGTAAAGTCATAAGATAGAAAGGTGTTGCGGAATATACCATGTTAATATTCAAAATAGTTTTTATTAATTGTAATGTAAGCAATTAGTAAGGTTACAATAGCTTCTTCAGAATTAAAAAATTGTGACTCAAGTTTTTCCCATTCATCTAATACAGTTTGCTTTAAATTAGACATCAATTGTCTTCTAACAAAAAGGTCTTTGGATACTGGTAACTCCGGAAACAAGGCTATAGCTTGACTTACAATTGTAGCAGATTCCTCAGCACCAATCGCTTGATAGGCATCCAATACTTGATGGGAAAAAGCTCCAGATGTATTGTAAAAAAAGTCAAACAATCCACCATTATTTAATTCACCTTCAAAAATATCAATGTAAACAAACGTTTTTTCGGGTTCAGAAAGTTGTTCAAAACTATTAACTTCACTGGCTTTGTTCCATAACACAGTACCTACCAATTCTATGATTTCGGTATCTTGTTTTTGGTTTAGCGCAAAGTCTATTTCTGTCATTAAAACATTTAATTTTAAAGTGAAGGCAAAGATACGACATTATTTTAGCTAAGTAATATGTTATAAAATAGTAGCCTTTAATTTTATTGCTGTCTTAATAATCTAATAAAAACATACAAAAAGAAAACACAAAACAACCAATCGTTTAGTCCATATATAGAGTAAAATATGCCAGCCATTTTATCTTCTATGTAAACTTGGCCAACATCATTAGTCATTATCCATTGCAACCAGACGCATCCATAAATCAATTTTTCAATAGCAAAAACAGCAACCAGCCATTTTAGATTCTTAAATCTATACGCAACGGATATATAAGCTAATCCCCAAATTAAAATCATCAGCATACCAAAATTGGACATTACATCTGGATCGTAAGTGTTAATAGTCTTGTTGGTAAAACCTCTAGAAAAAAGTATTACTGAGCTATTCATTATACCAGCAAGGATAAATCCTTTGCTAATTAATTTATTATTTATAGTCATATTTGATATTTTGAAGTTATTATTTTTTATAAGATCGATATTATAATTGATAACTTCAAATGTTAAAAAAATTAATATAAGCTTAAATAACCGTGTTTATTCTATTAAACTAAAGTTAAACCAATGTTTGTTTTTTGGTAAGCAAGCAATTAGCGGTTATATTTAAGTATGGAAAATATATTAGTAGCAGGTGCAAATGGTACCACAGGAAAAAAAATAGTAAATCTTTTAAACGAATCTCAATATTTTAACCCAATTGCAATGGTTAGAAAGGAGGAGCAAATCCCATATTTTAAAGCTAAAAATATCGAAACAGTTTTAGCAGATTTAGAGCAGGACGTTGCTGGTGCTTTTAATAAAAGTATTGATAAAGTTGTTTTTGCAGCAGGTTCTGGAGGAAAAAAAGTAGTGGAAGTAGATCAAGAAGGTGCAAAACGAATGATCGATGCATCAAATAAATATAAGGTGAGAAAATTTGTTATGTTAAGCTCTATGGGAGCAGATCAACCAGAAAAAGCTGAGCAATTACAAGACTACTTAAAAGCTAAGCACAATGCAGATGAGTATTTAAAGTCTAGCGGATTAAATTATAGTATTGTAAGACCAGGATCCTTAACTAACGGAGAATTAACCAACAAAATACAATTAGAAACAAAGCTAAATAAAAGTGGAGAAATTAGCAGAAACGATGTTGCGCAAACTTTAGTAAGATCATTAAATGATGATGTTGCAAATAATGCTACATTCGAGATTTTAAAAGGTGAAACTTTAATTGGTGATGCATTAAATACTGTATCAAAAGTTAATGGATAATCATTAAGTTGTAATCCAAACTATAAAAAAAAGCTGCCATTTGGTAGCTTTTTTTATTTTAAAATTATACTACTATTCCGCATTGTTTACTTCAATCCAATAGCCATCAGGATCTTGAAAGTAGATTTGTTGGACACCATCATCACGCACATAATCTTTTTTAGGTGTATCGCGCCAATCAGAATAATAAATATCTAAACTTTTAAGGTGTTTTACAAAAGCATCAAAATTGGGTGTTGCCAAAGCAAAATGATTGGCTTTATTAGTTTTAACCTCCAGTTCCGGTCTAGGTATTAAATGGATTTGTTTTTGATCCGTAAGTGCTAACCATCTGGTTTTGGAGTTAGAAGCTGTGTTATTAATTTCTTTTAATTTAAAAACACGTTGATAAAAATTAACCGATAGGTTAACATCCTTTACAGATAATGCAATATGGTCATGTACAAATGTCATTGTTCTGTTTGATTTTAGACTGTAAAACTAATCAAAACCGTCAATATTACGCCAATAAAAACGACTTTAAACCTTCGTAATCACTTATTTTAGTAGCTACTTTTGTTTTGTCCATTACTGCCTCAATTTGTGTTGGTAAGGCTTGCTTTTCTTTTATTACGTCTTCAACAACATCTAAAAATTTAGTTGGATGTGCAGTTTCTAAAAACACGCAATGTGCTTTAGGATGGGTTTTTAAATAGGCTTTACATCCTAAATACCCAACAGCGCCATGTGGGTCTGCAACGTAGTTGTAGATCTCGTAAATCTCTTTTAAAGCCACTTTTGTTTCTTCATCTGTAAAGCTAAAAGAGGATAAGTTTTCTTTTAATGTGCTAAAGTTGTTTTTATAGATTTCCTGGATACGGATAAAATTACTTGGATTACCAACATCCATAGCATTGCTTATGGTTTGTACTGATGGTTTTGGTGTGTAATGTTCCGTTTTTAAGTAATTAGTAACCACATTATTTTGGTTATTTGACGCAATAAAATGTTTTATTGGTAATCCTAATTGTTGTGCCATCATTCCTGCGCATACATTTCCAAAATTTCCACTAGGTACAGAAAACACAATGTCTTTATGTATTTTGTGTAATTGTTTATAGGCAAACATAAAATAGAGTAGTTGTGGTAACCAACGTGCTACATTTATAGAATTTGCAGATGTTAATTGCATTTTACTAGTTAACGTATCATCCAAAAAAGCACGCTTAACCATATCTTGGCAATCGTCAAACACACCGTCAACTTCTAAAGCTTTAATGTTTTGACCTAAGGTTGTCAATTGTTTTTCTTGAATATCGCTTACTTTTCCTGAAGGATATAAAATCACAACATTAACGCCTTTTACACCTAAAAACCCGTTGGCAACTGCGCCTCCTGTGTCTCCAGAAGTGGCAACTAATACCGTAACTTGATTGGTATTGTCTTTATTAAAATAGCCTAAACAACGCGCCATAAAACGAGCGCCAACATCTTTAAAAGCCATAGTTGGTCCATGAAAAAGCTCTAATGTTGAGATGTTATCATTCAGTTTTACTACAGGAAATTCAAACGATAAGGTTTCAGCAATTATAGTTTTTAAAACATCCTTTGGTATATCTGGACTTACAAATTGTTGCAAGGCTTCAAACGCAATATCGTTGTAACTTAAATTATCAATATTTTCAAAAAATGAAGCAGGTAAAGGTGTTATACTTTTTGGAAAATACAATCCTTTATCTGGCGCTAATCCCCTTACAACAGCATCTTTAAATGTTGTGTTTGGTGCTTTATGGTTTAATGAGTAGTAGTTCATTTTTTTATTTTTGTTTGTCTTTGTGTAAACAAAGGACGTGGTAATCTGTTTTCAATTTTTTATCTACTAGTAATGGCAATTAACTTAATATTTTCATGCCTTCTGTATTAATTTTAGATACATAAGTATTAAAGTTAATGTTCGTTTTAGCATAAATAGTAGTCATTGCTTGGGCTACAGCTTCAGCAGTTTCTTTACCTTTTGATAAAGCGAATATCGATGGTCCCGAACCTGAAATTCCGGCTCCTAAAGCACCTGCTTTTATAACTTCGGTTTTAACCGAATTAAAATGAGGGATTAATTGACTTCTGTAAGGTTCCACAACCACATCTGTTAAAGATTGGCTAAGTAAATTATAATCGTTAGTATGTAAAGCGTGGACTAAGCTACCAACATTTGACCATTGTGTGATGGCGTTTTGCAACGGAATCTGTTTTGGTAAAATAGCACGCGCTTCAGAGGTTTTAACTTCAATTTGTGGATGGATAATAGTCACAAATAAATCATCAGGCGTTGGCAATTGCAATACCTGTAAAGGCGATGTACTTTTTACTAATGTAAAACCGCCAAATAGGGCAGGCGCAATATTATCTGCATGCTCGCATCCACTAGCTAAAGCTTCGCCTTTCATAGCAAAATCTGTTAATTGGGTTTGGTTATACGGTCTACCTAACAACTCGTTTATAGCAAATACACTTCCCGCTGCACTGGCAGAACTGCTTCCAATTCCGCTTCCTGGTTTTATGTTTTTATAGATCTCTATTTCAAAACCACAATCAGGATTAGCGTGATTATATAAGGCTAAAGCCGAAACACTAGCAACATTTTTATCTGTTTCAAAAGGAAGGTTTGCACCAACAATTTTGGTTATTTTGATTCCTTTTTCAGTGGTTTTTCTAATCACCATTTCATCACCAATAGTATCTAAGCAAAAGCCTAAGACGTCAAATCCACAAGAAACGTTAGCGACTGTGGCTGGCGAGAATATTTTGATTTCGTTCATTTAAACTCCTTTTTATAATTTCCGCGAAAGCGGTACTATTTTTACTAAATGCTAACTGTGATATGCCTTATTTATTACCTATTCTGATAATATCTGCAAATAATCCGGATGCAGTAACATCTGCTCCAGCACCAGCACCTTTGACTATTAAAGGCTGTTCTGGATAACGTTGTGTGTAAAACATAACAATGTTATCTTTTCCTTCAAGGTTATAAAAAGGGTGACCTTCTGGTACTTCTTGTAAGCCTACTTTTGCTTTTCCATTTTTATATTCGGCAACATATTTTAGTTGACATTTGTTGGCTGTAGCCGAAGCATATAGTTTTTGGAAATGTGCTTCGTCATTAATTAAAGTATCATAAAAATCGTCAACTGAATCGCTTTTCAAGTTGGCTTCAGTTAAAAACGAGTCGTTTGTAATATCTTCGATTTCCATCGGAATTCCGTTTTCACGTGCAAGAATTAATATTTTTCTAGCCACATCAATTCCGCTTAAATCAATACGTGGATCAGGCTCTGTATAGCCTTCAAATTGCGCTTGTTTTACCGTGTCATGAAAATTCTTTTTATCACTAAAATTATTAAACACAAAGTTTAAGCTACCAGACAAAACCGCCTGTATACTAATTACTTTATCTCCAGATGCAACTAAATTGTTAAGTGTGTTTATGATAGGTAAACCTGCACCAACATTAGTTTCGTATAAAAAAGGTGCATTATATTTTAATGATAAATCTTGTAAGTTTTTATAGTTTGCATACTGGTCCGAACAAGCTATTTTATTACAAGCAACAACAGCAACACTTTGTTTTAAATAGTTTTCATAAACGGAAGCGACGTCTTTATTTGCGGTAACATCCACAAAAATGCTGTTTCTAAGATTAAGCTCTATTACTTTTTGATAAAACCCTTCTATGCTTGATTTGTCTGCATGATGAAATGGTTCTGTCCAATTATTTAAATCTATTCCGTTAGGATTAAAAATCATTTTTCTGGAGTTAGACATTCCAACAATTTTGACATCTAATTTTAGATTCTTTTTTAAAAAGTTATGTTGTTGTTTGATTTGATCAATTAGTTTTTCGCCAACATTTCCTATTCCTGTAATAAACACATTTAATTGTTTAGTATTGACTTCAAAGAATCGCTCGTGTAAACTATTTAATGCTTTTTTGACATCACTTTGATTAATAACTGCAGAGATGTTTTTTTCTGATGCGCCTTGAGCAATAGCTCTGACATTAATATTGTTTTTTCCAAGAGTACTAAAAAGTTTTCCGCTAATACCTTGGTGACTCTTCATGTTATCACCAATTAACGCTATAATGGATAATCCTTTTTCAACAATTATTGGATTAATTTTATGCAGCGAAATTTCGTATTCAAATGCTGTGTTTATGGCTTGTTCTGCTTGTTCTGCTTGTTCTGCATTACTAACATCTATTCCAAAACAAATAGAATGCTCAGAAGATGCTTGTGTTATAAATATGATGTTTATTTTCTCGTTAGCTAAAGTTTCAAACAATCGTTTTGAAAACCCAGGAATACCAACCATACCACTACCTTCCAATGTTAATAAGGCAACATTGTCAATATGACTAATCCCTTTAACCGTTAGATGACTTTCCTTTTTTTGATTAGAAATAATAGTCCCAAAAGCTTCTGGATGCAATGTGTTTTTGATATGTATTGGAATAGATAGATTTAAAACAGGTTGGACCGTTGGAGGATATAAAACCTTAGCACCAAAGTGAGATAATTCCATAGCTTCTTGATAAGATAAATTGGCTATTGGATACGCTTGTTTTACTAACTTAGGATTTGTGGTGTACATACCACTAACATCTGTCCAAATCTCTAATTGGTCTACTTTTAATGCTGCAGCAACAATAGCAGCTGTAAAGTCTGATCCACCACGACCTAAAGTTGTTGTTTCTCCACTTTGTGATTTAGAAACAAAACCTGGTAAAATAGTGATAAGTTGGTTAGCTTTATTAAAATAATCTACGATATTTTTATTGGTTACATCATAATTGACTTCAGCTTTTGTAAAGTTATTATTTGTAATTATTAACTCTTGGCTATTTTTTAAAACCGTATTTAGATTCAAGTCTTCCATGACTTCTGCAATGATAAATGACGACAATAATTCGCCATAACTTACTAATTTATCAGATGTTTTAGGAGACAACTCATTAATTAAATAAATACCATTTAATAGTTGTTTTAAGTTTTCAAACGTTGCATCAACTTCTTTTAAAATAGACTTAGGATTATTAACTAAGCCTTCAATAACTTTAAAATGAATGCTTTTAATTTTATCAAAAACAGTTAGATAACTTTTGTCTTTTTGTTTAGCTAACTCACCTGCTTGTAACAATTTGTCAGTGATACCACCAACAGCAGATACAACACACACTATAGGACTAGATAGTGATTCTTTTTGAAGAATGGCTATAACTTTTTTTATGTTTTGAGCAGTACCTACAGAGGTACCTCCAAATTTTAATACTTTCATTTCAAATTAATTTAAGATAGGAATTGTAGTTAAAAAACTACCCAAACGGAAGGATATATAGCTATTAACCCAAAAGGGTAATGGTCATAATTAACGTAAAAATAGTATGTCTTTTTTTCATTTTATGCATCTATACCTATCAAATGTATTACTTTTACTTTTATCAAAAAAACTAAACGTCAATTTTTGCGAGATTGATAATTATTAGCCAATATATTATTAAAATGAAAATATTTTCGAAAGAACAAATTTATGAAGGTGATGCTTTAACTGCTAAAAAACAAGGTATTACATCTACAGATTTGATGGAACGTGCAGGAACGCAAATCTTTAATTGGTTGCATATGCGTATGCAAGGTGCACAGGTTCCAATTCACGTATTTTGTGGGATAGGTAATAATGGAGGTGATGGTTTAGTAGTTGCAAGACACTTGACCACTCATGGATATAATGTAAAAACTTATATTGTTAACCATAGTACAACACGCTCTAAAGATTTTTTAAATAACTACGAACGCATAAAAAGCACTACCAAAGATTGGCCTGTTTTATTAAATGATACTAGTGAATTACCTGCTATAAATGAAAAAGATATAATAGTAGATGCTATTTTTGGTATAGGTTTAAACAGACCTGTGGAAGGTTGGATTAAGCAATTATTTAATTATTTTAGAGCTACAAAAGCTTTTGTATTATCAATAGACATACCTTCTGGTTTGGCTACAGATACAGCACCTGTGGATGCAGAGTGTGTGGTAAATGCTGGATACACTTTAAGTTTTCAGACGCCTAAATTAGTTTTCTTTTTGCCTGAAACTGCAAAATACACTGTACAATGGGAAGTTTTAGACATTGGTATTGATCCAGAATATCTTTACACCACACCAACCGAAGCGGAATTAATTGGAAAAAATGAAGTCTTACCGTTATATAAACCAAGAGAAAAATATAGTCATAAAGGAAGTTTTGGACATGTTTTAGTTATTGGAGGTAGTTACGGAAAAATAGGATCTGTTACTTTAGCTAGTCAAGGTGTACTTGCAATTGGAGCAGGAAAAGTAACAGCTTTTACGCCTAAATGTGGTTATATACCTTTACAAGTTGGTTTTCCAGAAGCAATGGTTATTACAGATGCAGATGAAGAAATAATCACATCCATAGCATTTGATATACATCCTAATGTCATTGCGTTTGGAGTAGGTGTAGGGACAGATGTTAAGACAATTGATACTTTTGAAGCATTTTTAAAAGTCAATAAAACACCTTTAGTTATTGATGCAGACGGAATTAATATATTAGCTAAAAAGAAAGCGTTATTAAAATTACTACCAGAAAACACAGTCTTAACTCCGCATCCTAAAGAGTTAGAAAGATTGGTTGGGAAATGGAAAGATGAATTTGATAAACTTAAAAAGACCAAGGCGTTTTCTAAAAAGTATAAATGCATTATTATAATTAAAGGAGCAAATACTATAACTGTTTATCAAGATAAATTATATGTTAATGCAACAGGGAATCCAGGGTTAGCAACAGCAGGAACAGGAGATGTTTTAACAGGTATAATTTCTGGATTAATAGCTCAGAGTTATGATCCATTAGTAGCAGCTATATTTGGAGTGTATTTACATGGTAAATCTGCAGATTTATTAGTAGAGGATTTAGGATATCAAAGTTTTATAGCAAGTCATGTTATTGAAGGTATTCCATTGGCTTACCTAGATTTATTTAAACAACCAGAGCAACCAGAAATAGAAAATGCTGATAGCGATGCAAAAAAATAAAAGTAAATAAATTAGAGCACAAAAAAAGCGAACTGAAAAGTTCGCTTTTTTTTATAAAATAATTGTACTTAGGATTAAATACCCATAGATGTAAAGTACTCTTTAATTTTTGGATAAGAAGGTCTTGGTGCATCAGCATTAACAATATTTCCATTTGGATCAATTAAGATAAATCTTGGAATAGAGTTAATTTTGTAACCTGTAACAAAGTCAGATTCAAAAGCATTATCTGCAAATAATTGAATGCCTCCCATTTCTTTTTCTTCAATCATTTTTTTCCAACCATCTTTAGATAATTTAAAAGATTCCTCTTTACTATCTGCTCTATAACCTCTACCATCATCAGTAGATAAACTAACAAAAGCAATGTTTTTACCTTCGTAATCTTTTTCTAAAGCTTTTAATGAAGGAATTTCTCCGATACAAGGACCACACCAAGTTGCCCATACATCTATATACACAAATTTACCTTTTAAGTCAGATAAAGAAGTTGTACCACCTTTATAGTTTTCATAATTTTCAAAAGTAGGAGAAGGTGATCCTGCAGGAAATTCTTCCTTAAGTTTAATACCACTTAAAACATAACCTTTTAATCCTTTTAACATTGGATCCACTTGCTTTCTAGCTTCTGAAATAATTGTAGAATCTATAGCTTCATTTTTGTCATAATAAGCAAGCATTTTAGTTTTAATACCCTCTAAACTAGCATCTAAATTTGAAGCATCAAGATTTTTTAAAGCTTCCACATCTACTAAATCTTGTTCAAATTTAATTCTATCCACTAAAAAAGTAGATTTCTCCGCACCTTTACCACTAAATTTAATTGACTCGTCAAACATTTTTGCGTCTAAAGTCATTTTTAAATCCATATCGTTTGCTAAAAATACAGTTGTTTGCTCTTTACCATCGTAAATTCCAAAAACACCAGTAGTTACTTTTAAAGTGTCACTAAATGTACCATCTTCCATTACCTTAATTGTTTTTTTAAAGTCTCGACCTTGGTATACAAATAAAGAATCGCTGTTTTTATTTTCTATTTTACCAGAAAAAGTGGCGTAATCTTTTGGAGCTTCTTTTTTACAAGCAACGATAGATAAAGCTGCTAAGCAAACTAATAGTTTTTTCATTATTTAAATTTTTATTTTCTCAAAAATATATAGAATAATACAAGTTTTAAAGTATTTGTTTAATTATTAACAAATACTTGCATATTATTTAAGTTATGATGACTTTTGACCAGACAAAAAATACAAATGAATACAACTCACATTATATCCTCAAAATCTTTAGATTTAGCAACAATTCAATCTATTATTTTAGAACAAAAACAATTGGAATTATCTTCAGAATCTGTTGATAAAATCAATGAATGTCGTACGTATTTAAATGAAAAACTAAAATCAGAGACAAGACCTATTTATGGTATAAACACTGGTTTTGGATCGTTATATAATGTTAAGATTAGTAATGAAAACTTAACAAAGTTACAAGAAAATCTAATGATGTCTCATGCTTGTGGGACTGGAGATTTAGTACCAGAACCTATTGTAAAATTAATGCTTTTATTAAAAATACAATCCTTAAGTTATGGTCATTCTGGAGTACAATTAGTAACAGTCAAACGTTTAATAGATTTTTATAATAATGATATATTACCTTTAGTTTATACTCAAGGTTCTTTAGGTGCATCTGGAGATTTGTCGCCTTTAGCACATATGTCTTTACCGTTAATTGGAAAAGGTAAAGTTACTTTTAAAGGAGCGGTATTAGAGGCTGAAAAGGTCTTAAAACAATTTGATTGGCAACCTATTACATTATTATCTAAAGAAGGTTTGGCGTTATTAAATGGTACACAATTTATGAGTGCTTATGGGACTTATTTGTTGCTTAAGTCTTATAAATTATCCTATTTAGCAGACCTAATTGGAAGTGTATCTATTGATGCTTTTGATGGAAGAATTGAGCCTTTTAATGAATTAATACATTTAGTAAGACCGCATAATGGGCAATTAGAAACTGCAAGTCGTGTTAGTTCGTTTTTAGAAGGTAGTCAAATAATTAGTCAAGAAAAACAACACGTACAAGATCCTTATAGCTTTAGGTGTATACCACAAGTGCATGGAGCAACTAAAGATACTTTAGCTTTTGTAGCAAAAACGTTTGAGACCGAAATTAACTCGGTTACAGATAATCCTAATATTTTTACTAAAGAAGATGAAATAATTTCTGGAGGAAATTTTCATGGGCAACCCTTAGCTTTAGCATTAGATTATTTAAAAATTGCTATGGCAGAATTAGGTAATATATCAGAAAGACGTGTGTTTCAATTAGTATCAGGATTAAGAGGTTTGCCAGCGTTTTTAGTTGATAATCCTGGCTTAAACTCAGGTTTTATGATTCCGCAATATACTGCAGCAAGTATAGTTAGTGCTAATAAGCAATTAGCATCTCCTGCAAGTATAGATAGTATTGTATCTAGTAATGGTCAAGAAGATCACGTAAGTATGGGAGCCAATGCAGCTACACAAGCGTATACTTTAATTAATAATGTAGAGCGCGTTTTGGCTATTGAGCTGTTTAATGCGTCTCAAGCATTAGCATTTAGAGCACCTTTAAAATCAAGCCAATTTATAGAGCAATTTATTTTTAGTTATCGTGAAGTAGTACCTTTTATTAAAGAGGACGAAATTTTACATGATGATATCCAAGCTTCGATTGAATTTATTCAAACTTTAGGTATAGATTCTGAAGAATTATTTTAATTCTATAGTCTTATTTAGTATTTGAATTGCCCAAAGTTTAGCGTCTTCAATATCTGAAAATATCTCGAAAGGTTTATTTAAAAATAAACGTTCGATTTCTGCATTTCTAGCTGCTAGAGTAGTGGATACTACTGCAAATCCTTTTAGGGTTTCTACTTGTGATACGCCTTTATATATTGTAGGATCTACTGCATATGAATGTATCCTATTAGTGATATATACAAATGGATTATTTTTAAAGGCTACACTAGCAAAATAGATAATCTCATCGGATATGTCTTGATTAAATACAACACCTTCATTTACTTCGGCAATCATTATATTGTCAGAAACCAATAGCGTGCAAAAAGATAATTTTGTTTTCGTAAAATTCATCAAATATAATTAATTAAAAAAGCTTCACTTAAGTTAGTGAAGCTTTTAATATTATGCAAATATATTTCTAATTTTAAGATTCTGCAGGTTTTTCTGCTTTTTCAATAGCAATAGTAATTTCATCAGTTTTTGTATCTAAATCCATTACTATTTTATCGCCTTCTTGTAATTTTGAAGTGATAATTTCTTCTGCAAGAGCATCCTCAACGTACTTCTGTATAGCACGTTTTAAAGGTCTTGCTCCATATTGCTTATCAAAACCTTTTTCTGCAATAAAATCTTTTGCTGCTTTGGTTAATTTTAATTTATAACCTAAACCATCAATACGTTTTAGTAATTTATCTAGTTCGATATCAATAATCTTATTAATATCTTCTTTTTCTAGCGCATTAAATACTATAACGTCATCAATTCTATTTAAAAATTCTGGAGCAAATGATTTTTTAAGTGCATTTTCAATAACGCTTCTAGAGTTAGCATCTTCTTGAGATTTTTGAGAAGCAGTACCAAAACCTATTCCTGTACCAAAATCTTTTAATTTTCTTGCTCCAATATTAGAAGTCATAATAATTATGGTATTTCTAAAATCTATTTTACGACCTAAACTATCAGTTAAATAACCATCGTCTAAGACTTGTAATAGCATGTTAAAAACGTCTGGATGTGCTTTTTCTATTTCATCTAAAAGAATTACAGCATAAGGTTTACGACGCACTTTTTCAGTTAACTGTCCACCTTCTTCGTAACCTACATATCCTGGAGGTGCACCAACTAATCTTGAAATCGCAAATTTTTCCATGTATTCACTCATATCAATTCTAATCATAGCTTCTTCACTATCAAATAATTGATTAGATAATACTTTTGCTAATTGCGTTTTACCGACTCCTGTTTGACCTAAAAAGATAAACGAACCAATTGGTTTATTAGGATCTTTAAGACCAGCACGATTACGTTGTATAGCTTTAACAACCTTTGCAACTGCATCATCCTGACCTATTACTTTACCTTTTATTAAATCAGGTAGTAAGGCAAGTTTATTACTTTCAGTTTGCGCGATACGATTAACAGGTACTCCTGTCATCATGCTTACAACATCAGCGACGTTGTCTTCGGATACTATCTCTTTATGTAGTTTAGTGTCTTCTTCCCATTTTTCTTGTGCAACAGCTAATTCTTTTTCTAATCGTTTTTCGTCATCACGTAAACGTGCAGCCTCTTCGTACTTTTGTTTTTTAACAACCGTATTTTTAGTCTCTCTAACGTCCTCTAATTTTTTCTCTAATTCGATTATTTGCTTAGGGACATCAATGTTTGTAATGTGTACCCTTGAGCCAGCTTCATCCAAAGCGTCAATTGCTTTGTCTGGTAAAAAACGCTCAGTCATATAACGGTTAGTTAACTTAACGCAAGCTTCAATAGCTTCATCGGTATACGTTACATTATGATGATCTTCATATTTAGCTTTAATATTGTTTAAAATTTCAATCGTTTCTTCCACAGAAGTAGGTTCAACAATTACTTTTTGAAAACGACGCTCTAAAGCCCCATCTTTTTCAATATATTGTCTGTACTCATCTAGAGTTGTAGCACCAATACATTGTATTTCTCCTCTGGCTAAAGCAGGTTTAAACATGTTAGAAGCATCTAAGCTTCCTGTTGCTCCACCAGCACCAACGATGGTATGAATTTCGTCAATAAAAAGAATAACATCGTCATTTTTTTCAAGCTCGTTCATAACCGCTTTCATGCGCTCTTCAAACTGTCCTCTATATTTAGTACCAGCAACTAAGCTTGCTAAATCTAAAGTAACCACACGTTTGTTAAATAAAATACGTGATACTTTACGTTTAACAATACGATTTGCTAAACCCTCAGCAATTGCAGATTTACCAACACCAGGCTCACCAATTAATAAAGGGTTGTTCTTTTTACGACGCGAAAGTATTTGAGACACACGCTCAATTTCTTTTTCACGTCCCACAACTGGATCAAGTTTACCTTCTTCAGCCATAGCTGTCAAGTCGCGTCCAAAATTATCTAAAACAGGTGTTTTAGATTTTTTGTTACCTTTTGCTCCAGGTGTATTAAATATGTCTTTAGAACCAGAGTCTTCTGCAGAGGAGTCATCCTGAAATGACTCAGCTTTTGGAGCTCCAGTTATATCTTCGAAGTTATCGTCGTTTGTAATCATAGACTTAAATTGTTCTTTAACATTATCATAATCTACTTTTAACTTATTTAAAAGTTTTGTAGTAGGGTCGTTTTCGTTTCTTAAAATACATAATAATAAATGTGCAGTATTTATTGATGTACTTTGAAACAGTTTTGCTTCTAGAAAAGTAGTCTTAAGCGCACGTTCTGCCTGACGTGTTAAGTGTAAGTTTTTCTTTTCGTTAGAAATTATTGTGGTATTAGGATTAGCAGGACTTAATATTTCAACTTTTCGTCTTAAATGATTTAAATCAATATCCAACGCATTTAAAATATTTATTGCTTTTCCGTTTCCGTCTCTTAATAAACCAAGCATTAAGTGTTCCGTGCCTATAAAGTCGTGTCCTAAGCGCAATGCTTCCTCTTTACTATAGGCAATGACGTCTTTTACTCTTGGTGAAAAATTATCATCCATATATTTATTCCTTTCAGCTTTAAAAATAGTAAACATAATTAGTAATGGCAAAAACTATACCTTAAATAATATGTTAATTAATTGAGGTTTGAAAGTAGTGAATATTTCAAAATAAAGCACAATTGAGTTATTAACTAAAAAGGAGTACGTAATTGTTAATAAAAAACATCAAAAAATAGACTTAAAAGGCTTACCGTTACTAATGAAAGTTTTATATTAGCGTGTTTTGAAATAATGAATAAAACTAATTAAATTTATATATGGCAGAAGGAGAAAAGGTCATTCCAATTAATATTGAAGATGAAATGAAGTCGGCTTACATTGATTATTCAATGTCAGTCATTGTGTCACGTGCTTTACCAGATGTAAGAGATGGTTTAAAACCAGTACATAGACGTGTACTTTACGGTATGCATGAACTGGGTGTTAGAGCAAGTTCCGCACATAAAAAGTCAGCAAGAATAGTTGGAGAGGTTTTAGGAAAGTATCATCCACATGGAGATACATCAGTTTATGACGCAATGGTACGTATGGCTCAAGAGTGGAGTTTACGTTACATGTTAGTAGACGGTCAAGGTAACTTTGGATCTGTGGATGGAGATAGTCCAGCTGCAATGCGTTATACAGAAGCACGTATGCGTAAGATATCTGAAGACATGTTGGCAGATATTGATAAAGAAACTGTAGATCATAAATTAAATTTTGACGATACTTTAGAAGAACCGACTGTTTTACCAACACGTATTCCAGGACTTTTAGTTAATGGAGCATCAGGTATTGCTGTAGGTATGGCTACTAATATGCCACCTCATAACTTAACAGAAGTGGTTGATGGTACAATTGCCTATATTGAAAATAATGATATTGAAATTGACGAATTAATCACACATATTAAAGCTCCAGATTTTCCAACAGGAGGTACAATCTATGGATATGATGGTGTAAAAGAGGCTTTTCATACTGGTAGAGGACGTATTGTAATGCGTGGTAATGCTAATATTGAAGAAGTTCAAGGTAGAGAGTGTATTATTGTTACAGAAATACCATACCAAGTCAATAAGGCAGACATGATTAAAAAGACTGCCGATTTAGTTAACGAGAAAAAACTTGAAGGAATAGCAACTATTAGAGATGAGTCTGATAGAAACGGTATGCGTATTGTTTACGTGTTAAAGCGTGATGCCATTCCTAATATTGTATTAAATAAACTATACAAGTATACAGCACTACAGTCTTCTTTTAGTGTAAATAATATTGCTTTAGTTAACGGTCGACCACAATTATTGAATCTAAAAGAATTGATTCACTATTTTGTTGAGCACAGACATGAAGTAGTTGTTAGACGTACAACTTATGAGTTGCGTAAAGCAGAAGAAAGAGCACATATATTAGAAGGACTTATTATTGCATCTGATAATATAGACGAAGTAATTGCTATTATTAGAGCTTCTAATAACGCAGACGAAGCAAGAAACAACTTAATAGAACGTTTTAAACTTTCAGAAATACAAGCAAAAGCTATTGTAGAGATGCGTCTACGTCAATTAACTGGTCTAGAGCAAGACAAGTTGCGTAGTGAGTATGAAGAGATAATGAAAACTATTGAAGACCTTAAAGATATTCTGGATAAAAAAGATCGCAGAATGCAAATTATTAAGGATGAATTAATAGTTGTTAAAGAAAAGTATGGAGATGAACGTCGCTCTGTAATAGAATATGCAGGTGGAGATTTAAGCATCGAGGATATGATACCTGATGCACAAGTAGTAATTACTATTTCGCACGCAGGTTATATTAAACGAACGTCTTTAACAGAATACAAAACACAAAATAGAGGAGGAGTAGGACAAAAAGCATCTACAACTAGAAATGAAGATTTCTTAGAACATTTATTTGTTGGTACAAATCACCAATACATGTTATTCTTCACTCAAAAAGGTAAATGTTTCTGGATGCGTGTATATGAAATACCAGAAGGAAGTAAAACCTCTAAAGGTAGAGCAATCCAAAACCTAATAAATATTGAGCAAGACGACAAAGTAATGGCGTTTATTTGTACTCAAGATTTAAAAGACGAAGACTACATTAATAGTCATTATGTAATAATGGCTACTAAAAAAGGTCAAGTGAAAAAGACTGCTTTAGAGCAATATTCTAGACCAAGAACTAATGGTATTAATGCTATTACTATTAAGGAGGATGACGAGTTACTAGAAGCTAAATTAACTACCGGAAACAGTCAAGTAATGATAGCACTTAAATCTGGTAAAGCCATTAGATTTGAAGAAGCTAAAACTAGACCAATGGGTAGAAATGCATCTGGTGTTAGAGGTATAACTTTAGCACATCCAAAAGATGAGGCAATTGGTATGGTAATCGTAGAAAATCCACAAGAAGAAACAGTTCTTGTAGTTTCTGAAAACGGTTATGGTAAACGTACTTATATAGATGATCCAGAAGATGGAGAAGCGGTTTATAGAATAACAAATAGAGGAGGTAAAGGAGTTAAAACCATCTCGATTTCAGAAAAAACAGGAGATTTAGTATCAATCAAAACAGTAACAGATACTGATGATTTAATGATTATAAATAAATCTGGAATTGCAATACGTATGGCTGTGGAAAGTTTACGTACTATGGGTAGAGCAACTCAAGGTGTAAAATTAATTAACCTAAAAGGAAAAGACTCAATAGCAGCAGTTGCAAAAGTAATGAAGGATGATGAAGAAGAATTAGATGAAACTTTGGAAGGTCTAGAAAACAGTACAGATGCTGAAGATGGCACAACTATTGATATTACAGAAGAAGAATAATTTTAAATTTAACAATTAATAAAAAACTAATAATGAAAAAACAATTAATTCTTGCGATAGCATTACTTGTAACAGTGTTTTCTTTTGCTCAGAAAAAAGAAGTAAAAGCTTTAGAAAAGGCAGTAAATAAAAATAATTATGCTGAAGCTAAAAGCTTAATCACGCAATTAGAACCTATGATAGGATCTATGGACGATAAATTAAAAGATAAGTATTATTTAGCTGCAGCAAATGCATATTTTGCTAACGGAACTTCTAGTGCTGAAGATGTTTTAAAAGCGACAACACTTTTAGATAAAGTAACAGCAGATAATAGTGATGTAAATGTTTTAAGACAAGATATTGAAAATGATCTATTAACTAAGGCTAATGGTTTTTTTACGACTAAAGAGTTTGGTAAAGCAGCAGTTGCTTTTGAAAATCTTTATAATGTAAATAAGGAAGAGCAAGCGTACTTATATTATGCTGCTTCTAGTGCTATTAACAATCAAGATATGGATGGTGCTTTAAAATACTATTTACAACTTAATGATTTAGGTTATACAGGTGTTGGTACAGAGTATTTTGCAACAAACAAAGCAAATGGAGAAGAAGAGATTTTAGAAAAAAATGCTAGAGATAACTACGTAAAACTTGGAACACACGAAAATCCAGGAGAAAGACAAACAGAATCTAGAGCAGGTGAAATCACTAAAAATATTGCTTTAATTTACGCTAATAAAGGCGAAAATGATAAAGCATTAGAGGCTATTGCTACAGCAAAAAAGAACAATCCTGAAGATGTCAACTTAATTATTAGCGAAGCTAATATTTATAATAAAATGGGTGATACTGCTAAGTTTCAAGAGTTATTACAAGAAGCAGCTTTAAAAGTGCCTAACGATCCTACCATCCATTATAACATTGGTGTTGTGTATATGAATAGTAATGAGATAGCAAAAGCTAGAAAGTCTTTTGAAAAGGTATTAGAATTAGATCCAAAAAACTCTGATGCTGCATTAAACTTATCAACTTCATACATAACAGAAGGGAATGCATTAATTGAGCAAATGAATAGCTTAGGAACTAGTAAAGCTGATAATTTAAAATATGACCAATTAAAAAATCAAAAAGGTCAGCTGTTTAATGATGGTGCAAATACGTTATTAAATTATATAAAAATAGATCCAAAAGCTCCAGATTCCATATACGAGCAATTGGCAAATATATATAATGCTTTAGGTGAAACTGAAAAAGCTAAAGAAGCTAAAAGCCATATTAATAAATAGTAGTATTTATTAAGTAGAATAAAAAAAGCCTTCATTTAATGAAGGCTTTTTTATGTTATATAATCTTTTTAATAACCCTAAGTTTATGGGTGTGCATTCGTTTATCAGAATTATAAATACCACTGTGATCTAAACGGTCTATTCTTACTTTACCATGAGCATGGATAATGTAATTGTCTTTCATTATAATACCAACATGCGTTATAACACCTTCGTTATTATCAAAAAAGGCTAAATCACCAGGTTCACTCTCTTCAATAAAGCTTAAAGCTTCACCTTGACTTGCTTGTTGCGAAGCATCGCGTAATAGTTTATAACCATTTAGTTTATAAACCATTTGAGTAAAACCACTACAATCAATTCCAAAAGGTGTTTTTCCTCCCCAAAGATAAGGTGAATTAAGATATTTAAATGCAGTAGAAATTATTTCAGATTTAGGATTTTGTTTATCAACATAAACACCTTCATAAGTATGGTTTAATAACGATAACCCATTTAAAGTTGAACCTAAAACAATCGTATTTAATAGCTGATTTTCGTCTTGAACAAATTCAACTAAATCAGACGATAGTTTTAGAGCTTCTAAATTTAGATTTTGATAGGATTCTTCAGTAATTTCTAAATACTGTTTATTATCAATCCAACCTTCATATTTATCATAGGCTAATCTAATCTTACTCCATTGTTTACGTTGCTCCAAAACCTTAAATAAATCGCCATATAGTACTTGCGAAACTAATTCGCTAGTATCAGATGGTTCTAATCTTAAAGGTAAAATACTTAAATTACAAATTCCGAACTGCATTTGTTGATTTTAGTGACGTTGAATAACCATAGCAGAAGCACCACCACCACCATTACATATAGCAGCAGCTCCAATTTTAGCGTCATTTTGTTCTAAAACGTTAAGTAGCGTAATTAAAATTCTAACTCCAGAACATCCAAGTGGGTGACCTAGTGATACAGCACCACCATTTACGTTAACATTAGAATCGTTTAGACCTAAAATTTTCATATTAGCTAATCCAACTACAGCAAAAGCTTCGTTAAATTCAAAATAATCAACATCTTTAAGATCGATGCCAGCTTTATTAATAGCTAATGGTAAAGCTTTAGCAGGAGCAGTTGTAAACCATTTTGGCTCTTGAGCAGCATCTGCATAACTTAAAATTGTTGCAAGAGGTGTTAAACCTAATTCTTCAGCTTTTTCAGCACTCATTAACACCACTGCACCAGCACCATCATTAATAGTAGATGCATTTGCTGCAGTTACAGTTCCATCCTTACTAAAAGCAGGTCTTAAACCAGGTATTTTATCCATTTTAACATTAGTAAATTCTTCATCTTTACTAACAATAATAGGTTCTCCACGTCTTTGTGGAACTTCAACTGGAACGACTTCGTTATCAAATTTTCCGGCTTCCCATGCAGCAGATGATCTATTGTAACTTTGTATAGCGTAGTTGTCTTGATCCTCTCTTGAAAAGTTATATTCTGTAGCACAAGCATCTGCACAAACACCCATTGCATTTTGATCGTATGCATCTACTAAACCGTCTTTTTGTAAACCATCAATTAAAGTAGCTGGACCAAATTTAGTTCCGGTTCTAGCATGAAGGTAATGCGGAATCATACTCATGTTTTCCATTCCTCCAGCAACTACTATATCATTATCACCTAAAGCAATACTTTGAGCAGCTTGCATAACTGTTTTCATACCAGATGCGCAAACTTTGTTAATAGTTGTACAAGGTACTGTATTTGGTATTCCAGCATAAATTGCAGCTTGTCTAGCTGGTGCTTGACCATTACCAGCCTGAACAACATTTCCCATTAATACTTCTTGTACTAATTCTGGTTTTAAATTTATTTTATCTAAAGCTCCTTTAATAGCTATAGCTCCTAATTTTGTAGCAGGTACAGTGCTTAAAGCTCCTAAAAAACTACCTATTGGTGTTCTAGCAGCAGAGACAATAACGACTTTTTTACTCATAATTTTTATGTAATATATTAGTCCCACGAAATTACTAATTTTTTAATAAAATTTAGGTTATTCTTGGGATTATAACTTAATAATAGGGTTATAATTTGTTACATTTGATAAACACGAGATTAAAGCATGAAAGATCAAATTAATACCATTTATAAAAACCATTCTCAGTTTTATAAGATATTATTGTTTTTAGCAACAACATTTTTAATCGTTTTTATTTTTCCAAAAAGCGGACGGTTTAAGTATAATTTTGAAAAAGGGAAACCTTGGCAAACCGAAAATTTATATGCACCTTTTAATTTTGCAATTCAAAAATCAAAGCTAAAAGTTGCAGAAGAGCAAGAGCTTATAAAAGCTCAAACCACTTATTTTTTTGATAAAAACGAAACCATTGAAGAAAAAGTAAAAAATGAATATGAAAATGCTTTTAATAAAACATTTAATGATTCAATTGGTAACTTTAATAAGTTAAAATCTAAAGGTTTAGTGATACTGAATAATCTTTATCAGTATGGTATATTAAATGAAGATCTTAAAATTAACGAAAAAAGTAACGTGGTAATTTTAGTTGATAATGTTGAAAAAAAATCTGCATTATATACTAATTTAAAAAAACAAGGAAATATAAAAGACAATATTGAAAAAGAATTGAAAGAGGAAAATTTATTTAGATATTCAAATAAATTGACAGCTTTGTTTTTTGATATCATACAATCCAACCTATCTTATAATAAAACCCTTACAGATAATGTATTACAAGAGTCTTTAGATAAGATTTCTAGTAATCGAGGTGTAATTGATAAAGGGACCTTAATAATATCAAAAGGAGAGGTGGTAAATGATGATAAATATCAAGTATTAAATTCATTATCAAAGGAATATGAGTCTCAGGTTTGGAGTAAGTCTAGCTATAATTGGATAGTTTTTGCATACACATTATTAGTTGCTTTAGCGTTATTAATGCTGTTATTATTTATTAGAAAATATAGGTTAGATGTTTATAAAAACAATACTAAAGTTACTTTTATATTTTTTAACGTCTTAATTATTGTATTACTTACTACGTTAATCATAAATTATAATTCAGAATATGTCTATTTGGTACCAATAGCAATTTTACCCTTAGTATTAAAAGCTTTTTTTGATGCCAGACTAGGTTTGTTTACACATGTAATTACTGTTTTGTTATTAGGCTCTATTGTACCAAATAGCTATGAGTATATGTTTTTACAAATAATAGCAGGTATAGTTACTATTTTAACAGTATCAGAATTATATAAAAGAGCAAACCTTTTTATATCAGTTGGACAAATTACATTGGTTTATATTATAGCTTACTTTGCTTTTTTTGTAATACATGAAGCAAGTATTGATAACTTAAAATGGGAAACCTTTGGACTATTTATATTATGCGGACTTGCAACCTTATTTGTGCAACCTTTAATTTATGTCTATGAAAAACTATTTGGTTTAGTGTCTGATGTTTCATTATTAGAATTATCCGACACCAATTCTAAACTTTTAAAAGAATTATCAAATAAAGCACCAGGAACATTTCATCACTCATTAAATGTAGCAAATTTAGCTGAAGCTTCAGCCAATGAGATTGAAGCCAATGCAATGCTAGTTAGAGTAGGTGCATTATATCATGATATAGGAAAAATGAAATCGCCAACCTATTTTACAGAAAATCAATCTTCAGGAATTAATAGTCATGATGAATTATCGCCAAAAGAAAGTGCAAAAATAATTATTAACCACGTCTTAGATGGAATTGAAATAGCTAAAAAATATAATCTACCTGATCGTGTAATAGACTTTATTAGAACGCATCATGGTACAAGTCAAGTCTATTATTTTTATATGAAAGAAAAGGCTAATAGTGAAGCTGTAAACATCGAAGATTTTACTTATCCAGGTCCAAAACCTTTTAGTAAAGAAACTGCTATTTTAATGATGTGTGATAGTGTAGAGGCAGCTTCCAAAAGTCTAAAAGAACCAACATCAAGTAAAATTGATAATTTTGTCGAAAATATCATAAATAAACAAAAAGATGACGGTCAATTTTTGAATGCTAACATAACTTTTAAAGAAATTGAATCCATTAAAAAAGTGCTAAAACGCAAGCTTGCAAATATTTACCATCTTAGAATTGAATACCCTGAATAATTTTTCAAAAAAAACAGTAAAAAATGTTGTGTAATTTAAGATGATATCTTAGATTTGCACCCGCAATTAATTGCAAAGTTCATTACAACATAATTAACGGAGAGGTGCCTGAGTGGCCGAAAGGAGCGGTTTGCTAAATCGTCGTAGGTGGAAACACTTACCCAGGGTTCGAATCCCTGTCTCTCCGCTATTATTTTCTCAAAATTTTTATTTTGATAACCTTTTTCGGGGTGTAGCGTAGCCCGGTTATCGCGCCACGTTTGGGACGTGGAGGCCGCAGGTTCGAATCCTGCCACCCCGACTTTTTATTGCTACGGGCTCGTAGCTCAGCTGGATAGAGCACCTCCCTTCTAAGGAGGCGGTCACAGGTTCGAATCCTGTCGGGCTCACTTAAAGCTTCACTAGAAATAGTGAGGCTTTTTTGTTTTATATTGATTTCTTATATTTTACTATTCTTTAAACTTTTTTAATATAGAAGTAATAATTGTAATATCATTTAATAATTAATCTTGATACCATTTTTATGGTATTATAAAAGATTCCTAAATTATCAATTAAGTACGCGTTAATTATTTTTGAAAGTTTAAATATTTAATAAATTTATTACCGACGAAAAAGGAAAGCAATATGAATAAAAAATTAGCTTACTTAAAGCTTCATTAGAAATAGTGAAGCTTTTTTTTTTAGCCCAACATAAAGTATTGGTTTTTAAGCGGTTATTTATTTAAATTGCATTTCATCGAATATTTTAAAAAAAATTATTTTGTTTCGAAATAAAGATTAATTTTGCACTCCCAAATCGCTATGTAAGCAAAAGTTTACATATAATAATTTTTATAAATGAATAACCTACTTAAATTCGTGGCATGTCTATGCCTTATTTTTTCATCAACTAGTTGTAGTCTAGAACCTTTAGAGGGTCAGAATTCTAGCAATTCTACAAAAATGAGTGATGAAATAGCAACTACTTTTTGTGATAATCAAGATCCACAATCTAGACTAATTAACAATGGAACGATAGCGTATACGTTTACAATTATAGATATTGACCAAAATGTTATTGAAATTTTAAATGTAGCTCCTGGAACTTCATCTTCTTGGTCAAGTTTTAATGAAGGAGAAACTATTTTTAGTATTGATGGGTCTGCAAACAATGTATCAGACAGTAAAGTTGTTTTAGATATGTCTACTTGTACTAAAGTAGAAATCGTAATTAACAATTTAAATGAAGTTAATGAACCAATCATTTTAACTTTAGATTAAATTTTTACTGAACTTATAATAGTTTTTGAGTTTTCGAGGATGGTGGTGAAAAATAAATAGTTTTTACCACCATCTTTAATTTTAAACTTATTTCTAATTTGAGCAACTGTTTCAGGAAAGTTTCGTGTGGTAACATTTGCTTGACTTAAATTTATTTCTTTTTTATACGATTTTTTATTGTATGGAATTGTTTTGATTATTTTAAAACGTCTTCCAGGAAATTCAATTAAATCATTACTTGTATATAAATGCGAGTGTTTGTGTAGTTTATATATGTTTTTAATACCTGCAATGCTATTAAATGCTCCTGACTTTAAAATGGCTGTATTTGGCTCGTATAGATAATTTAAAGGTTGACTGTAAGCAGGAGTAGTTTCTAATTCGTTTTTTAAATTAAAATTAAAACGCTGTGTATCTTTATTAGTAATATTTATTGTTTTGATTTCTATTTCATTATTAAAATCTTTTTCTAAAATCCATAAAAGCTCTTTTACTTCATTATTTACTGCTACACAATGAATGTGTTTTACGTTTTGTAATTCGCTAATTCCAGAGGTAATATCTAAGATTGGTGACGTTTTTATCATTATATTCTTAGAATACTGAAAAAGCATATCCAAGTTTTCTGGAACATTTGGTAAGCAATCTTTAAGTAAAAAAACTTTACCTTTAATATCATTTCTTCTTGATGGATCAATGTAAATCCAATCAACTTTTTCACCTATAGTTTTTAAAACTTCTAGGCCATCATTTGCATGAAACGTTATGTTGTTTACTTTTAACTTAGAGGAATTTTTTTCTACTATTTTAGATAAATTAGCGTTTAAATCGCAATGTATTACTGTATCTACTTTTTTTGAAAAATAGTAACAATCTACACCAAATCCTCCAGTTATATCAATGATTGATTTTCCTGAAATTAAATTAGATTTATATTGTGCTGTAACTTCTGAGGATGTTTGCTCTATATTAAGTTTAGGAGGAAAGTATATATTAGGCGTATTAAACCAAGTCGGTAATTTTTTTTCACACTTTTTTTTAGATTCAATTTGTGTGATTATATCTTGTTTTAAATTATTATCAAAGGGAATTCCTTTTAAAGCTAAATTGGCTACGTCAGAATTAATATTTTGATTAATGAATTCTTGTATTTTGGGGTCTAAAATGTCTTTATTAAAATTAGTCATCCAAGCCTTGTGTCAATTTATTTACCACCCTGTATTCTGATAAAAACTCCTTTGAAATCACTTTTATTGCTGTATAGGTTGGTACAGCTAATATCATACCTACTATACCAAAAAGTAATCCTGCTATGATTATTACTAAAAATATCTCTAAAGGATGAGAATTAACACTTTTAGAAAATATAAAAGGTTGGCTAATAAAATTATCTACAAGTTGTGCGATTATAAAACCAATCATTACATACATTGTTTTTGGTAAAATTACATCGCTAAAATTTTCACCTAAATTACTAGACATACTTAACAGGATTAGCAAAAATGCACTAATTATTGGTCCTACATATGGTATTATATTTAGTAATGCACATAGTGTTGCTATGATTACAGCGTTTTCGATTCCAAAAATTAATAGTACAATAGAGTAAATTGTAAATAATATTAATAGTTGTAATACTAAGCCTCCAAAATATCTTGTTAGTAAATCACGAATAGTTACAAACGATTTTCTTAATCTTTTTTCATGCTTTTTAGGAAGCACAGTTACTATACCTGTACTCATTAATTTGCTGTCTTTTAGGAAGAAAAAGGAAATAAAAAGTACTGAAAATAATCCTATGCTAAAGCTTCCTAATCCTGATATAAAATAGTTTAAAAATTCTGGTATAACGCCAAAATTAATTTTCGACATTATTTTAGAGTCTTTGAAAGATTCTTCCACTTCGTTTGTGCTTAAGCCAAAATGACTTATTGCTTCTTTATATAAGTTTTCGATATTAGATTGTAATAAATCTATATCTAATAAAGATAAATTTTGTCCTTGTTCTAGAATTAAAGGGATAAATAAACTAATTAACCCGAAAACAAGACTTAAAAATAATATCATGGTAGATACTACAGCCAGCGTATCGGAAAATTTTAATCTATTTTTTAAAAACACGACTAATGGTCGTCCCAACAAGGATACAACTCCAGCTATTACCAAATAAACAATTACAGATTGTATTTTATACACAAACCATATTAATAAGGCTAATCCTAATAGGACAGCACAAGCTTTTAAAATTCCGTTTGCAATTGTTCTTGAAGTCATATATGTAAATATATAATTATTGAAATTTATTTTAGCGAAAACTGTTTAGTAATTTCATATAGTGTGATACTAGTTGCTTGAACAACATTCATGCTACTATTTTGACCAAACATATTTATATGTACTATGGCATCGCTAATTTTTAAGATATCTTCGGATACTCCAAAGTTTTCATCTCCTATAATTAAAGCGATAGGTTGATTAGGATTAAATTTAACTTTATTTAATGCTTGACTATTTGTAGATATTTCTAAAGAAAGAATAAAATAATTGTTTTCCTTTAATTTGTTAACTACTTCTAATGCTGATTTATGCATTTCATAATTTACAGACTTTTCTGTAGCACGAGAAGTTTTGGTCATTTTTCGACCTAAAGGAATGTCTGTTCCACAAAATATTAATTTTTCTATACCAAAAGCATCACAAGCTCTAAACAAACTTCCAATATTTGGTGCGTTAGAAACGTTTTGACAAACAACTGTTACAGGAAATTGTTGTTGTTTAAATTTTGAATTGTAGTGTGTAAGTTGCAAATTTATGGATGCTATTTAATACCTATTAGTAAATAAAGATAATATTAGTAAAAATTAAAATGATTTAAGCTAATATAATTTAAAGTATGTAATAGAAGTTAGGCTTATTCAAATTAATTTTCAAAAGCATATTTAACAATATTAGCTCCCATTTTTAAAGCTTTAAGTCTGATGTCTTCTGGATCATTATGTACTTCTTGATCTTCCCAACCGTCTCCTAAATCACTTTCAAAAGTAAATAGTACCACTAATCTAGAGTCATGATATAATCCAAAAGCTTGTGGTCTTTTACCGTCATGCTCATGAATTTTTGGTAATCCGTCTTTAAATAAAAAAGCAGTACTAAAAATTGGATGTGTTGTTGGAAGCTCTTCTAATTCTTGATTTGGAAAAATTTGTTTTAAAGCTGCAACAACATAAGGTTGCATTCCATAATTGTCATCAATATGCAAAAAACCACCTGACTTTAAATAAATACGTAAATTTTCAGCTTCGTCATCGTCAAATATTACATTTCCATGACCTGTCATGTGTAACAAAGGAAACCTAAAAACATCACTACTTCCTGCTTCTACGGTTTCTGGTTTTGTATTTATTTTGGTATCAATATTTGCGTTACAAAACTTAATAAGGTTAGGTAGTGCTGTTGGATTACTGTACCAGTCTCCACCACCTTTATATTTTAGTATTGCTAAATCTTGACTATGTAAGAAAACAGAGAATAACAAAAATACTATTAAGTGTCTTAGTTTCATAAATTACTCGTTTATAAAAGCAATACTATGACATGCAACTATTGCTGCAGTCTCTGTACGTAACCTTGTTTCTCCCAAAGTTACAGGAATAAATTTATTCTGAATTGCCATTTTTATTTCTTTAACAGAAAAATCGCCTTCAGGTCCAATTAAAATGGTAATTTTTTTATTAGGAAGTACTTGTGATTTTAAAGATTTTTTATCGGTTTCTTCGCAATGTGCAATATAGGTATCTCCATCAAAATCTTGATTAATATAGTCTTTAAATGTTATTGGCGCATTTAAAATAGGGTAGTAGCAGCTTAAAGATTGTTTCATTGCAGATTGAATTATCTTATCAAAACGTTCAATTTTGACTACTTTTCTTTCGCTATGATCACAAATTATTGGTGTGATGCTGGTAATACCAATT
This sequence comes from Olleya sp. UBA1516, assembly GCF_002323495.1. Classification (NCBI taxonomy): domain Bacteria; kingdom Pseudomonadati; phylum Bacteroidota; class Flavobacteriia; order Flavobacteriales; family Flavobacteriaceae; genus Olleya; species Olleya sp. UBA1516. The sequence continues at coordinate 444,927 of NZ_DCQO01000009.1, read as the reverse complement.
TCTGTAGCTTTTTCTAAAAACCACTCGTAACGATCATTCATTTTAGTTGGTGCAACAGCTAAATGTAATTGATAATTTTTAGGCGCTTGATGTGTGGTGTTCAAAATATTTACAACACAGTTTTTTTGGTCTGCAATAGTCAACTCGGCTTCAAATAAATACCCTTTACCATTGGTAATATTAAGTAGGTCACCTGTTTTTTTACGTAATACTTTAACAATGTGCCTACTCTCGTCCTTAGGAAACGAAAATTGATTAGTATCTGGAGCTATATCTGGATTGTAAAATAATTGCATATCACTTATTTTGCGATTACCTTTAAAACTTTAATTTCCTTAATCTTTTTAATTCTTTCGGTTTTTAAAATAATATAAAAACCATTGCTTTCTTCAACTCTTACAGTATAAAGGGTGTCTAGTTTATTATCTAAATTAAAGGCTTGTTCTTCGACTTCTAAAGGCATTTTTCCTTCTTTTAGCCATCCAGAATCTCCACCACGTTTAGCGTTTTTATCCATAGAATAACGCTTTGCTAAATCGTCAAAACTTATACCTTCTTCAAAAGATTTAAATATTTCATTTTTATATTGTACAATTTGTGTCGCATCAAGCGTGTTACCATCAAAATAGATATAACTAATACGGTAATGTCTCTCGTCTGTTTTATCTATAACCTTGTAGTGTGTTGTATTAAATTCCGATTTAACGACCTCTGTACCACCAACACTAGTGTTCATTAATTTTGTAGCCAGTTTGGTTTTGTGCTTTTCTTCGTTAAAAATTAAAATTTTATTTTTTCTAGATTTTTTACTTACCAAAAATTTTTCAGCTTGTTCTACCGTTACAATAGTATCTAATTCTTTTTCTAAATCTTTTTGAGCATATATAGAAACAGTTAGTAAGCAAATAGTAAGTTTAATAAGGGTTTTCATTTTTTGTAAAGGAATTTTAATTTCAACAAAAAAACAAAATTAAAGTTTAAATGAAGATAAATTATTGCTTTTAGTACTATCGCAATTATATTTTAAGTCTAGAGTTGGCCATAACATTTTGTTCTGCAAAGTCACCATCTAAAAATTTTAGGTAGCCAACAATAGCTATCATTGCTGCATTGTCTGTGGTAAATTCAAATTTAGGCACGTAGGTTGTCCAACCATGCTTGGTTTCGGCATCTTTTAACGCTTGTCTAATTCCGCTATTTGCAGATACACCACCACCTATGGCAATATGTTTAATATCTGTTAATTTAACTGCTTTTTTTAACTTGTCTGTCAGAATACCAATTATAGTATATTGTATAGATGCACAGATGTCGTTAAGGTTTTCTGCTATAAAATTAGGGTTAAGTTTAACTTGTTTTTGGATAAAGTACAATACAGCAGTCTTAAAACCTGAAAAACTAAAATTAAGTCCATCCACTCTAGGTTTAGTAAAAGGGAAGGCTTTAGGGTTACCTAGTTTTGCAAGTTTGTCTATTTGTGGACCAGCAGGATATCCTAATCCTAATATTTTACCACTTTTATCAAAAGCTTCTCCAACAGCATCATCAATAGTTTCTCCAATAACTTCCATATCAAAGTAATGTTTGACTTTTACAATCTGTGTGTGTCCTCCAGAGATAGTCATGGCTAAAAATGGAAATGGAGGCTTTTTAAAACCGTCCTCTTCAATAAAATGCGCCAATATATGTGCTTGCATATGGTTTACATCAATTAAAGGGATATCTAATCCAAAAGCTAAGGATTTTGCAAACGATGTACCTACAAGTAGGCTACCCATTAATCCTGGGCCTTTTGTAAAAGCAATAGCACTAAGTTGGTCTTTAGTAATTCCTGCTTGCTTTAAAGCTTGATCTACTACAGGGACAATATTTTGTTGATGCGCTCTAGAGGCTAATTCTGGTACAACACCACCATAGGCTTCATGTATTTTTTGACTGGCAATAACGTTGCTTAATATTTTTCCGTTTAGGATTACAGAAGCAGCTGTATCATCACAAGAACTTTCAATTCCGAGTATATAAATATTTTGTGAAGTCATTAGTTATTTTTAGGCATAATAATTGTTAATTTTGATGAAATGTTTAACAACTCAATTACATTTGTTATAATAATTACAAAAGTAAGGTATTCCGTATAATTTTTAACTTTAAAAGCAATATCAAAAAAATTCTCAAAATAATAGGTAAACTGATAGCTATCTTGCTATTGTTATTCGTCATTGTGGTGTTAGTTCTATCTATTCCTGCGGTTCAAACGCGTTTAGGTAAATCTGCCACTAATTGGGTAAATGAGCAATATAAAACTAATATTAATATAGAAAAGATTGGTTTACAGTTTAATGGAGAAGTTGAGATTAAAGGCGTATTAATTAGAGATTATAAAAAGGATACATTAATTAGTGCAAGCCAGCTAAATACATCCATAGTTAATTTTAAAAATTTATATAAAGGAAAATTAAATTTTGCAGATATTGATTTAGAAGATTTAATTTTTAATATCGTTACTTATAAGGACGAAACAGATACTAATCTTGATGTTTTTGTTGCTAGATTTGACGACGACAATCCTAGACCAGAAAAAAGCACCTTTTTATTATCCTCTAGTGATGTAACAATTTCTAACGGAACGTTTAATTTTATAAACTATAATAAGGAGACACCAGAGATACTAAATTTTCATGGTATAAATTTAAATGGAACCAATTTTGTAATTGATGGTAGTGATGTCAAAACCAGAATAAATACCATGCAATTTGTAGATAGTCGTGGTTTAAAATTAGAAAATCTAACCTCTAATTTTTCGTATACTTTATCTCAAATGCGTTTTGACGACTTAAATTTAAAAACACCACAGTCTTATCTGCAAGGAGATTTAATATTTAGTTATAACAGAGCAGATTTTAAAGAGTTTGAAGACAAAGTTAAAGTAGAGGCTAATTTTACAGAAGGAAGCGTTTTATTAGACGAATTAAATGTGTTTTACAACGAATTTGGTATAAACCAAAGAGCAGATTTTTCGACAAAATTATATGGCACACTTAACAATCTAACTGCGCAAAATTTAAAATTAGAGACCAGTCGAAACACTAAAATTTACGGAACACTTAATTTTAAAAACCTATTTAATGCTGAAGATAATAACTTTGCTATGCAAGGTGATTTTGAAAATTTGTCTTCTAATTATAAAGACTTAAAAGCATTGTTACCTAATGTATTAGGACAATCAATACCAACCATATTTGATAAGTTAGGAAACTTTAAGGTGGTTGGAAACACTAATATTACAACACAAAAGATAAAAGCAGATCTAGAGATAAGCACCTCTTTAGGTTACGTAAATTCCAATTTAGAGATGTCTAACATTGATAATATTGATTATGCATCCTATAAAGGTAATATTATTTTGGACGAGTTTAATTTGGGTAAAATGTTAGACGATCCCAATTTAGGTAACACCTCGTTAAATGTAGATGTTGATGGTGTTGGTTTTAAAAAAGAAAATTTAAAAACTCAACTAAAAGGTGACATTTACAGTATAAATTATAACAAATATACTTACCAAGGTATTGTAGTTAATGGTCAATACAAACAAAGTAAGTTTAATGGTAAATTAGTTGCTAACGACAAAAATTTACAACTAGAGTTTAATGGATTAGCAGATTTATCTAAAAATGTTAGAACTTTTGATTTTGAAGCCAAAGTTGAGTATGCCAACTTAAAAGCACTTAATTTTTATAACAGAGACCAACAATCAGAGTTTAAAGGTATAGTGGACATGAAAATGACTGCTAATAATATCGATGATGCATTTGGTAGTATCAATTTTAAAAATACAGTGTATAAAAATGAGAACGACACCTATACATTTAAGGATTTTGCTATTAGTTCAGAGTTTTTGGACAACGAGCGATTTATTAAAGTAAACTCTCCAGAAATTGTGGAAGGACAACTAAAAGGAAACTTTAAATTTAATGACTTAGGGCTACTTTTTGAAAATTCGCTTAAAAGTATTTACACCAATTACGTTCCTAATAAAATCAAGGGTAATCAATATGTAGACTTTAATTTTAAAATTTATAATAAAATTATTGAAGTCTTTTTACCAGAAGTAGAAGTAGGCGCAAACACTTTTATTAAAGGTCGTGTAGAGAGTAACGAAAAAGCATTTAAACTAACGTTTAAATCTCCTAAGATTAAATTGTTAGACTATTTTGCAGATGCAATTGAGGTGCAAGTAGATAATAATAACCCTTTATTTAATACTTACGTAGAAGTTGATAGCGTGTACACCAAGCACTACAGCGTGTCCAAATTTAACTTAATTAACGTGACTTTAAATGATACTTTGTTTATGAGATCAGAGTTTAAAGGAGGTAAACGTAATGACGATTTTTATAACTTAAGTTTTTATCATACTATCAATAAAGATAACCAATCTGTAGTTGGTTTTAAAAAGAGTGATGTTACTTTTAAAGGTAATAAATGGTATGTTAATGAAGAAAAAAACAAGTTAAATAAAGTAATATTTGACAGAGATTTTAAAGATTTTAAAATTGAGGAGTTAGTTATGAATCATGAAAATGAAGAAATTAAACTAGCCGGAACTATAAAAGACTCAACTTACAAAGACATAAAATTAAATTTTAAAGATGTCGATTTAAATAAAATTGTTCCCGATTTTGATGGTCTTACCTTAGCAGGTAATATTAATGGTAATCTTGATGTTTTACAACAAAACGGAAACTATTTACCAAATTCTGCAATAACCATTGATAATTTAGAAGTCAACGACACTTTTTTAGGATCTTTTGATGCTAAAATTACAGGTAACGCTACATTATCTAATTACATTGTAGATGCCAAGATTAAGGATGATGACACCAATTCATTTACAGCAAAAGGTAATATAAATATTGCTGCAGATGATGCCTATATTGATGTGGATTTGGATTTCAATAAATTCAGTTTAAAAATACTTAACCCTTTCCTAGAAGGTGTTTTAAGCGATATCAGAGGAGATGTTTTTGGAACAGCTAAAGTGGTAGGTAGTTTAGATAAACCTAATTTTAACGGACAATTAAATATAGATAAAGGTGGATTAGGTGTGCCTTATTTAAATGTAGATTATGCTTTTCAAGATAAAGCTTCTGTAACTTTAAAAAATCAAAGTTTTATATTTAATACCATAAATATTACAGATACAAAAGAAGACTCAAAAGGTGTTTTAGACGGAAGTATTAGTCATACTAATTTTTCAAATTGGAAATTAGATTTAAACCTAGAAACACAACGTTTATTAGTATTAGATACTAAAGAAACAGAAGAGTCTTTATATTATGGTACAGGATTTATTGGTGGATCAGCCTCAATTTTTGGACCAACAGAGAGTTTAAGCATCAATGTTATTGGTGAAACTAAAAAAGGTACAGTCTTTAAAATACCATTAAATGATAACGAGTCCTTTGGTGATAATTCAATCATTCATTTTTTAAGTCCAGAAGAAAAGCAAGCCAAAAAAGAAGGTATTGTTTTGGAAAATCAAACAGACACTGGTTTAGATTTAAACTTTGAATTGGATGTAACCGAAGAAGCTGAAATAGAAATAGTAATCGATAAAAGTTCTGGTAGTACAATTAAAGGACGTGGTGTTGGTGGTTTATTAATTGAAATAAATACCAATAATAAATTTAATATGTATGGTGACTTTGTGGTTTATGAAGGCGTTTACAACTTCTTTTATGGAGGCGTTATTCAGAAAAAATTTATTGTAGAGCCATATACAAGTACACTAGCATGGAATGGTAAGCCATTAGACGCTATAATAAACATTGAGGCTAAATATTTAACACGTGCCAATCCATCACCATTATTAGATAGTCCAATTAATAGAAGCATTCCTGTAGAGCTTACTTTAGCTTTATCTGATCGATTAGAAAGACCAGAAATTAACTACCAATTTGACTTTCCAACAACAAGTTCGACTATTAAATCAGAGCTTGATTATAGGCTTGATACAAATGAAGAAAAAGAAAGTCAAGCCTTATTTTTAATTGCAACTGGTGCGTTTAGTAGTGGATTAAACGATATTAATTTTACGGGAACATTAACTGAGCGATTAAATGGATTAGTTAATAACCTATTATCTAGTGGTGACGGTAAATTTGATATTGGTGTAAATTTTGAAGCTGGAACCAATAACCCAGAATATCAAACAGACAATCGTGTTGGTCTAACATTGCAAACCAAAATATCTGATCGTGTATTAATTAATGGTAAGGTTGGTGTTCCTGTTGGTGGTTTAGGTGATTCTGTTATTGCAGGAGACGTTCAAGTAGACTTTTTATTAAACGAAGAAGGTACACTTACCGCAAAAGTGTTTAATCGCGAAAACAGTATCAGAAACTTTGGAGAAGAAATTGGATACACACAAGGTGTTGGTTTATCTTATAGTGTCTCGTTTGATACTTTTGGCGAATTAATGCGAAAAATTTTCAACCCTTCAAAAGTAGACGAAGAGGATAACGAAGGTGTTATTTTGGAGGACGAAACTCCAGAAAAAAAATCTGAAAACAATGCTCCCTTTCCTCAAAATATGATTATCAAAGAAGAGGAATAACAGATTATCAATTCTGTATTTTTCTTCATTTAACAGCCTGTATTTTATTAAGTTATTAACGAAAACGTTATAGTTTTGCGCTTATTGCAAAATTTTGTTAAAAGCGATGTCATATATAATATTTGTTTAGTAATTTTACTTTGATAATAAAAAATACATGTCAAAAACCATAAAAAAAATAGCTGTAATGACTTCTGGAGGAGATGCTCCAGGGATGAATGCAGCCATCCGATCTGTAGCCAGAACTTGTGCATACTATAACATAGAATGTGCAGGAATATATCGTGGCTATGAAGGAATGATAGAAGGAGACTTCAAAGAATTAACAGCACGTAACGTAAAGGGTATTATTAATAAAGGTGGTACTGTTTTAAAATCGGCAAGATCTAAAGAGTTTCGTACTAAAGAAGGACGTCAAAAAGCATACAATGCTCTAAAAGAAGCAAACATTGATGCCTTAGTAGTAGTAGGTGGTGATGGTACATTTACAGGAGCCCTAATCTTTAATCAAGAATTTGATTTCCCAGTAATGGGAATACCAGGAACTATAGATAATGATATTTATGGTACATCACATACATTAGGTTATGATACTGCTTTAAATACGGTTGTAGAAGTTATTGATAAGATTAGAGATACAGCAAGTTCTCATAACAGACTATTTTTTGTCGAGGTTATGGGTCGTGACGTTGGGCATATTGCATTAAATGTTGGTGTTGGAGCAGGAGCAGAAGAAATTTTAATCCCTGAAGAGGATTTAGGTTTAGATAGATTGTTAGAGTCTTTAAGACGTAGTAAATTATCTGGTAAATCGTCTAGTATTGTAGTCGTAGCTGAAGGTGATAAAATTGGTAAAAATGTTTTTGAACTTAAAGATTACGTTGAAGAAAACATGACAGAATATGAAGTGCGTGTATCTGTATTAGGTCACATGCAACGTGGTGGATCTCCTTCATGTTTTGATCGTGTTTTAGCAAGTAGAATGGGTGTTAAGGCAGTAGAAAGTCTTCTAGAAGGTAAATCTAATTACATGGTTGGATTGTTAAGCGATACTATACAATTAACGCCTTTAGAACAAGCTGTAAAAGGAAAATCAAAAATTAACGAAGAATTGATACGTGTGTCAGATATCATGACCACATAATATAAACTGATTACAAATAAAAAAAATAATATGTCAACATTAAAATTAGGAATTAACGGATTTGGTAGAATTGGTCGTATCGTATTTAGAGCGACAGTAAAACGTAGTGACGTAGAGGTTGTTGCAATTAACGATTTATTAGATGTAGATCACTTAGCTTACTTATTACAATACGATTCTGTACACGGAAGATTTGATGGTACTATCGAAGTAAAAGACGGAAACCTTGTTGTTGACGGAAAAACGATTCGTATTACAGCAGAAAAAGATCCAAAAAACTTAAAATGGGATCAAGCAGGAGCAGATGTAGTTGCAGAATGTACAGGTATTTTTACAACTTTAGAAACAGCTAACTACCATATTGAAGGTGGTGCTAAAAAAGTAGTAATCTCTGCACCAAGTAAAGATGCACCAATGTTTGTTATGGGTGTAAATGACGATAAATTAACTGCAGCTGATACAATCGTGTCTAACGCGTCTTGTACAACTAACTGTTTAGCGCCAATCGCTAAAGTAATTGAAGATAACTTTGGAATAGAAGAAGCTTTAATGACTACAATTCACGCAGCAACGTCTACACAATTTACTGTGGATGCACCTTCACGTAAAAATTACCGTTTAGGTCGTAGTGCATTAAATAATATTATTCCAACATCTACAGGAGCTGCAAAAGCAGTAGGAAAAGTAATTCCAGAATTAGATGGTAAATTAACTGGTATGGCTTTTAGAGTACCAACAGTTGATGTATCTGTAGTAGATTTAACGGTTAGAACTAAAAAAGAAACATCTTTAGAAGACATTAAAGCAGCTATGAAAAAAGCTTCGGAAGGTGCCATGAAAGGTGTTTTAGGTTATACTGAAGATGCAGTAGTGTCTCAAGATTTTGTTAGCGAAGTGCAAACAAGTGTTTTTGATGCAGACTCTGCAATCGAGTTAAACTCTAAGTTTTTCAAATTAGTATCATGGTATGATAATGAGTTTGGATATTCTAATAAATTAGTTGACTTAGCTCAAAAAATTAATACACTATAATACGTGTAACATTATGTAATTTAAGCACAGTAAATAGATTTTATTAATCTTTTTTACTGTGCTTTTTTTTATCTTACCATAAATATTTCAAAATATGATTTTAGTTGTTGATAGTGGCTCTACAAAATGTGATTGGATAGCAGTTGATAAAAACGGAAACCAATTATTAGAAAAAATTCGTACTAAAGGTTTAAATCCTGCAATACTAAGCGAAAAGAAAATAAAAAAAATCTTAAAAAATAGTCCTGCATTAAAGGATAATCAAGAGGTTGTAACGCATGTTTTTTTTTATGGAGCAGGTTGTGGTACAGAAAAACCAAGACTAATGTTAAAAGTTATTCTGCAAGAGTTTTTTCCAAATGCAGATGTTTTAGTGGACGAGGATACTATGGCTGCAGTTTATGCAACCATTAATAATCCAACAGAAGCTGCTGTAGTTTGTATTTTAGGAACAGGATCTAATTGTAGTTATTTTGATGGTAATAAATTACACCAACGTGTTAAATCATTAGGATATAGTATTATGGATGATGCTTCAGGAAACTATTATGGTAAAGAGTTGTTACGCGACTATTACTACAATCATATGCCAGAAGATATCAGAATTGCATTTGCAGATAAGTTTAACCTTGAGGCCGATTATATTAAATACAATTTATACAAACAGCCTAATCCAAATGCCTATTTAGCGCAATTTGCTGAGTTTATGATTTTAAACAAAGATTCTAAATATATAGTAGAATTAATAAAATCAGGAATAAGACGTTTTGCTAAAAATATGATTTTGCAATATAAGGAAGAATTAAAAACGGTTCCTGTACATTTTGCTGGGTCTATAGCGTTTTTCTGTCAAAAAGAAATCAAAGCAGTTGCTGAAGAGCTAAATTTTAAAGTAGGAAATTTTGAAAGAAGGCCAATTGAAGGTTTGGTTGCCTTTCATACCAATAATATTAAATAAATGGAGATAGCTATAATTGCACACGATGGTAAAAAAGCTGAAATGGTTCAGTTTTTAAACGAACATAAAAAGATATTACTTCAAAAAGAAATCTCTCTAATATCTACAGGAACTACTGGTAAAAAAGTTAAAAAAGCAGGTTTTGAAGTGTTAAGGATGTTGTCAGGACCAATGGGTGGAGACGCACAAATAGCAGCTAGAGTAGCAGAGGGTAAATGCCATATGGTATTGTTTTTTAGAGATCCTCTAGAAAAACATCCACATGAGCCTGATGTATTAATGTTGATGCGTCTTTGTGATGTGCACGATGTACCTTTAGCTACAAACTTAGCAACTGCAGAGCTTTTAATTAAAGCTATTTAACAGCAATCATACTAATTTCTACATTAACAAACTTAGGCAGGTTAGCAACTTCTACTGTCTCTCTTGCAGGAGCAGTTTCATCTTTAAAATAAGTACCATAAACTTCATTTATTTGTGCAAAGTTATGCATGTCACTTATAAATATTGACGTTTTTATAACGTGCTCAAAAGTCATGTCTGCAGCTTCTAATACTGCTTTCATATTTTCCATGACTTGTTTTGTTTCTGTTTTAATATCATCCATGACAAGCTCTCCTGTCTCAGGATGTAAAGCTATTTGTCCAGAAGTGTATAACGTATTGCCACTTAAAACTGCTTGATTGTAAGGTCCAATTGGAGCAGGTGCTTTTGATGTTGTAATTATCTTTTTCATAAAAGTAAAGTGATGTATTAGCTTAAAGTTAGTTTATAAACCTTCATCAGGTTTACGACGTTGCTCGTATTTTAAATCTTGTAATATACTAGACTTGATTCCTATAAAGAAATTCCAACGGTTATAAGTACCAAAAGGAACCCAAGTAAAATTCATTCGCCAGCTTAAAAGATCTCTTTGAAAACGTAATTGTGTTAAACCAAATCCTTTGTTTTTAAAATCATAACTTGATGATCCTCCAATAGACCAACGTGGTGCAATATCTAAATCTCCAGAGAACATTAACGAGTGTGAAGAAATTTCGTTTTGTCGTGCATTATTGGAGTAGTTTATGGCATAGGCTAATCTAAAATTCCAAGGAATTCCATAGTTGTAAAGTTCACTTGGTTCTTCCTCTTTATCTTCATCTTTATCATCATCTAAAAATCTAGAGTCCGCAAAATCCTGAGAGACACCAAATAAATCATCATCACGACCTCCACTTAATAAGCGTTCGTTTCTTGAATTTTCATTTTCATCTCTAGAAGCACTTAATCCTTTACTATCAAAAGAATAACCCATGGTTAGGTTAGCACTTGTCATTCTAAATAAACTTCCGTTATTGTCAATGTTATACGTATTGATTCTAACATTATTATTATCTAAGGCGTAAGGATCTAAAGTGGCACCAAAGTTTATATTCATTTTATTATTAAACAGTTGTGTACCTCCTGTAACTCTAATCGGACTCCAGTTTAAAGAGTCACCAGCAACGTTGTAAGAAGTTGAAAAGTTTAAGTTGTTAAGTAGTATTATCTTTTTAGGTTCGACTACTGTGGAGTCCTTATCGCGCACCTTAGCTTCAAAGTTATTTGAAACTCCAATTCCAATAGAACTAGAGTAGTTGTTGTTAGGTGTTCCAAAAAGATTATTTTCAAAACGTGTATATTCTGATTGTGTAGTACCATCAGCATCTATAACTTCTACTGTATCGTAATAATTATCAAATGCCGGATTAATGTTATAACTAATAGATGGTCTTATTACGTGTCTAATTGCTTGTAGCTTTTTACCTTGTTTTTTCTTATCAAAGTTAAACATACCATAAATTGTTGTTCCTAAACTCGTAGAAAAATTATAAGTTCTAAAGCTGTCAAAGCCATTAATATCTTCTGTTACAATTTCTTCTTCATCTGCATCATAATATTTGTTTACAGTGTTTAATGTCCAAACTTCGTTAAAGTTTGCACTTGCACTCATACTAAAATATTTAAATACTTTAAAGTTGGTTGATAGTGGAATCGAGTGTTGTGCACCTATTTTAGCATCATCAAACATTTCACTTTTAAAGAAAAATTCGTCTGTAGTGGTAATTCTATTTTCTGCTCTTAAATTGTACTGGACGTTTATATTTTGCAGCATCCCCTTTTTTGTACCTTCTTTAGGTGCAAACGGGAAAATACGACCAATACTACCTTGAAAAGTTGGTAAGGTCATGTTAATAGCTCCTGTTTGAGTGTTTTGAGAATGCGATGCAGTCAAGTTTATGTTAACCTGAGGCTCACCCAGAAATGTTTTGGAATAAGCAATAGAAGACGCTAACGTATTATTTTGTGTACTAGGTAAGTTGATTTGGTTGATAGATTGTTGGTAGTAATTTTGACTACCTAAGTTAACGTTAGCCGAGAATCTAGCATTTGGATTAGCTTTTGCATCTTGTTGATGTGACCAACGTAAGTTATAAATAGTTGTTTTTGCATAATCCGGAAAACCACGTTCACTGGTAATTAAGTTTTCATATCTAAAGGCTAGATTACCTCTAAATTTATAACGTCTTGCGTATTTGTTTTCTACTCTTAAACCATAGCTACCATTGGTATAATAATCACCTAATAAGGCTAAATCAAAATAATCACTAATAGCAAAATAATATCCACCATTTTGTAAAAAGTACCCACGATTACCATCCTCTCCAAAACTAGGAAAAATAACACCTGACGTTTGCTTTTTGGTTAAAGGAAAAAAGGCAAAAGGTAATCCTATAGGTGTTGGTACATCATATATAAATAAGTTAGTTAGTCCAGTAATAACTTTACTACCAGGCACTAATTTACCTGTTCTAATTAAAAAATAGTATTCTGGATCTTCTAAATCTTCAGCAGTTGTAAATTTTGCATTTTTTAAATAATAAACCGAGTCATTTACTTTTTTAGTAGTTTCTGTTATTAATGTACCACCATTTTGTTCGGTAACAGAATTATATATTAACCCTTGTTTAGTAACTGTATTAAATACAATAGAATCTGGTTCTATTACATTTTCGCCTTGTTTAAATACAGGTCGCTGTTTGTAAAGTTTAGTAGAATCGTCAATAATACCTTTGGCATAAATTAAATCTTTATTAAAATCTAAAATAATATGACCAGCAGTAACTTCCATATCTTCATAAAGCACTTCAGCTTCATTATAAAGATGCATTTTGGATTCCTTTTTCTTATAAGACATGTAATCCGTAGCTTTATAGGAAACAGTACTAGATAATAAAGGTTTGACTTTTATGGTATCTACAGTAGTGCTATCGCTAGCTTTTTCTGACAGTAAAGGAATATCTTTGTCAGTTTTTGTAGTGTCAATTATTGTATTGACTTGTAATTCGGTTGTTTTTACTGCAGGTAAATCAACGCCCTTTTTAGGGATTTCTCCTTGCGCAAAGCCTAGAGTGTTAATAAACACTGTAAAACTCAAAGTAAAAAGTATGTTAAGACTATGTGTACGCAACGCTTTTAAATGTATTTTTGTAAAAGTATGGCTTGGTATTTGAATTGACAAAACTACATATATTTTTTTGTGAATGTTTTAATATTCGTTAAAATTTATAAATCATACTAAACGCAAAATAAATTGGTTATAACATCTATGCAAACGAACATTTTTAAACTTATAGTATCCTTTATAATAGTATTAACATTTAATAGCTTTCAAACTAGCCATGCACAAGGTAGTAATGGTAAGTTTATTGTAGTATTGGACGCTGGACATGGAGGAAAAGACCCAGGAAAACATGCTAAGACAGGTTTGAAAGAAAAAGATATTGCCTTAAATATTGTATTAAGTGTTGGAAAAATATTAGAAAAAAATTCTGATATAAAAGTGGTGTATACCAGAAAAACGGATGTTTTTGTAGATTTATTTAAAAGAGGAAAGATAGCTAATGATGCCAATGCAGACCTTTTTGTATCCATACACTGTAATGCTCATAATACACAAGCTTCAGGATCCGAAACTTATGTTTTAGGAATACATCGTAATAAAACTAATTTTGAAGTTGCTAAAGCAGAAAACGAAGTAGTTTATTTAGAAGAAAATTATAAAGAAAACTATAATGGTTTTGATCCAAACTCACCAGAATCTTTTATTGGGTTATCATTAATGCAAGAAGAATATTTAGATCAAAGTATAAAATTAGCCTCTTTAATTCAAAATGCTTTCACTAATAAATTGAAAAGAAAAAACAGAGGTGTAAAGCAAGCTGGATTTATAGTTTTACATCAAACGGTTATGCCAAGTGTATTGGTAGAGACTGGTTTTATTACTAATACAGCGGAAGGTGCTTATTTAAACTCGGCTAAAGGACAAAAAGATTTATCTAAATCTATATCTGATGCAATTTTGGATTATAAAACCGAAATTGATAAAAATGTAGGTAGTATTGTAATGGAAGCACCTATTGTGGACACTATTTCGACAGAGGAAAAAACAATTAAAAACACTGTTTTTAAAATTCAAATAGCAGCTAGCTCAAAATCTTTAGAGCCTAAAGCCTATAATTTTAAAGGATTACAAGATATTTCTAGAGAAAAATCAGGTGGTCTTTATAAATATTATTACGGTTATACTTCAGACTATAATAAGATTCAAAAACTACAAATAGAAGCTAAAAATAAAGGTTATAAGGACGCTTATATTGTTGCTTTTAAAGATGGTAAACAAATCAAACTTTCAGAAGCATTAAAAACCGAGTCTAATTAGACCCATTCTTTTATAATTATTTTCTAATTTTGTTACCAATCTAAATTTCATATCTTGAAACTATCACTAGAAGTTAAAACAGCCATATTAGTTATTCTTGGAATAATATTTTTCATTTTTGGATTTAGTTATCTAAAAGGGAATAATATATTTGATTCTAACAATACGTATTATACAGAGTTTGATTATAACTCATTAGCAGTATCTGCTCCAGTAACCATAAAAGGGAATACGGTAGGTAAGGTTAAAGAAATCAAATATGATTTTGAATCTGGTAAAACAAGAGTCGCTTTCTCGGTAGATAAGCAATTACAGTTTTCTAAAAACAGTAAAATTAGCATGTATCAAACAGGTTTAATGGGTGGTAATGCCTTAGCAATAAAACCTGCAGAAGACAATCAAATGGCTAAAGATGGCGATTTAATCCAGTCAGACGTAGAGGAAGGTTTAGTAACTAGCCTTACCAGTGACTTCTCTCAATTAAGTACTAACCTTGACGGAACATTAAAAACGGTAGATACTTTAATGGGTAATCTTAATGGTTTAATTGCAGACAAATCTGAAAATGGATTACAAAATACGTTAGCCGAATTAAATGCTACCTTAAAATCTTATAAAGGATTAGCGTATTCGATTAACTCTGTAGTTAAAAAAAATGACGAAAACATAACTACAATGGTGGATAACTTTAATCAAACTAGTGGCAATCTAAACCAGATGAGCCAAAAGTTAAACCAAGTAGATATAGCAAAAACGGTTGAAGATTTGCAAGCAACCTTAGCTAGTGTAAATACCATGATGGCAAACGTTAAAAACGGAGAAGGATCATTGGGTAAACTACTTAAAGACGATGGTTTGTATACAAACCTAGAAGGCGCAGCATTACAAATGGAGCAACTTTTAGAGGACATGAAACTAAACCCTAAACGTTACGTACACTTTTCATTATTTGGTAAAAAGCCAAAACAATACGATGCAGAAGGAAACGAGCTTAAAGATTAATACAAAATAAAACTAACTAAACTAACCCTATGGAATACATACCTAACATAATTTTTGCAATAATACTTTTTGCAGGTATTGGCTACTTTGCAAACAATGTAAAAAAATTAGTCAGAAACATAAAACTAGGTAAAGACGTTGACGTATCAGACAATAAACCACAACGTTGGAAAAACATGGCATACATTGCTTTAGGACAAAGCAAAATGGTTAAACGTCCTATTTCTGGATTTTTACATGTTATTGTTTACGTAGGATTTGTAATAATAAACATCGAAGTTTTAGAAATTATAATCGATGGTTTATTTGGTACACACAGGATTGGTCATAGCTTACTTCCAGAAGCACTTTACGGTTTTTTAATAGGAAGTTTTGAGATATTGGCAGTACTAGTATTAGTAGCAGTTATCATTTTTTGGACGCGACGTAACGTTATTAAACTAAAACGTTTCATGAAGTCAGAGATGAAGGGTTGGCCTAAATCTGATGGTAATATTATATTGTATTTTGAAGTCGTATTAATGTGTCTATTTTTAGTAATGAATGCAACAGACACAGTCTTTCAAGACTATAATTCAGGTAACGTAATCAGTCAATTTATAGCACCATTATTTAGTGGATTATCAGAAGCAGCATTGCATACCATAGAGCGTGCAGCATGGTGGATTCACATAGTAGGTATTTTAGTATTTTTAAACTACCTATATTTTTCTAAACATTTACATATCCTTTTGGCTTTTCCAAATACATATTACGGTAAGCTTACACCAAAAGGACAATTTAAAAACAATGCAACCGTAACTAAAGAGGTTAAGTTAATGATGGATCCAAACGTAGATCCATTTGCAGCACCTGCAGAAGGTACAGAAGCAGCAATGCCAGAAAAATTTGGAGCAAGTGACGTACAAGATTTATCATGGGTAAACCTTTTAAATGCCTACACGTGTACAGAATGTGGACGTTGTACAAGTGAGTGTCCAGCAAACTTAACAGGTAAAAAGCTATCACCACGTAAAATAATGATGGATACCAGAGACCGTCTGGAAGAAGTAGGTAAAAATATAGATGCCAATAAAGGGACGTTTGTAGACGACGGTAAACAATTATTAGGCGACTATATTACAACCGAAGAGCTTTGGGCTTGTACAAGTTGTAACGCCTGTGTAGAGGCTTGTCCAGTTAGTATTGATCCATTAAACATTATCATGGAAATGCGTCAATACTTAGTAATGGAGCAAAGTGCTGCACCAACCGAGTTAAATAACATGATGACCAATATAGAAAACAATGGTGCACCTTGGCCTTACAACCAAATGGACCGTTTAAATTGGAAAGACGAGTAGTATAATTTGGGCGTTACCACAAGGGTCGCGCTATCCATTATATCTTTTTTTGCCATATATGGCAGCAAAAAAAGGATGTCATTACTATCGCTAACGCAAACCACAACATGAGTTTTATATTAAAAATACCATCAAAAACAAGACTAATAGTAGGCATTATAGCTACAACTTTAGGCGTTTTATCATTCTTAATTTTAGATAAATATAAGGTAGGTTTTTTAGGTGGATTAATATCAGGAATGCTTTTAGGGATGGGTGTTGGTTTAATAGTAACATATAAAAAAACACAACGTATATAATTGAAGTATAAAGTTTTAATATTACTAATCAGTAGTTTTAGTTTAACACAACTAAACGCACAAGATTATAAAAAAGATTCACTTCAATTTAAAATTATAACACAAATAAAATACAAGTCTGGAGCAGTACAAGACATAAAACTTAAAAAAGTATTATGCGACTATTGTACAGACAAACAAACAAAACAATTAGGGTTACAAGCACTAAAGTTAGCAAGCTTAGAGCAAAACGATCCAAAAAATAAAAAGGAAAACGGAATTAAGATTTTATCCATTTACATAAGATTAGCTAAAACCGATTTTTCAGCAATTAAATAAAACAGATTATGAGCGAACAACTTATAGTGCCAACTATGGCAGAAATGATGAGCCAAGGTAAAACTCCAGATATTTTATTCTGGGTTGGATCAGCAGGAAGTTATGACGACAGAGCTAAAAAAATCACCAAAGCTTTTGTAAAAATATTAAACAAAGCAAAAGTAAATTTTGCAGTTTTAGGCACAGAAGAGAGCTCAACTGGTGATATAGCAAAACGTGCAGGAAACGAGTTTTTGTTTCAAATGCAAGCCATGATGAATATTGAGTTGCTTAACTCATATAACGTAAAACGTATTGTAACCTGCGATCCGCATTCATTTAATTGTTTAAAAAACGAATATCCTGAATTAGGAGGTAATTACGAGGTGTTACACCACACACAATTTATCAAACAATTAATAGACAATAAAGTTATTCAAATAGAGAATAGCAACTTTAATGGTAAACGTATCACGTTTCATGATCCATGTTATTTAGGTCGTGCAAATTCAGAATATTTAGCACCAAGAGACGTGTTATCTGTATTAAATGCAAATTTAATCGAGATGAAACGTAGCAAATCTACAGCATTATGTTGTGGTGCAGGAGGTGCGCAGATGTTTAAAGAACCAGAAAAAGGAGATAAAGATATTAATGAGTTAAGAACAGAAGATGCTTTAGAGACTAATCCAGATATAATCGCAACGGGTTGTCCTTATTGCATGACCATGATGTCTGATGGTGTAAAAGTTAAAGAAAAAGAAAACACAATTAAGGTTATGGATATTGCCGAGCTAATTGCTAATGCACAGGACCTATAATGGATATCAAAAAATTTATACTTACAGGTTTAATCTCAGGATTGGTGTTTGCCCTATTAATGGCTGGATGGGATTATTATAAAGAGGTGCCTTTTTCGGTTTTAAAATTTATAATCCATTTTGTGTTATTCGCTTTATTTAATGGCTACATGTCTTACAGAACAGAAAAAAAGAAATTAAATAAAAAGTAGCATTTAGTCGCTTTTTAATAGCAGTTTAATAATGAC
The DNA here is from genome assembly GCF_002323495.1 of Olleya sp. UBA1516. Classification (NCBI taxonomy): domain Bacteria; kingdom Pseudomonadati; phylum Bacteroidota; class Flavobacteriia; order Flavobacteriales; family Flavobacteriaceae; genus Olleya; species Olleya sp. UBA1516. The sequence goes on along the minus strand of NZ_DCQO01000009.1, from coordinate 426,444 downwards.
CAACGAGATATTTCTTCTAAACATATCAGGACCAGATAAACCAGGATTAACTTCTAGTTTAACTAACGTTTTATCGCAATATGGTGCCAAAATTTTAGATATTGGTCAGGCTAATATACACGATACGTTGTCATTGGGTTTTATGTTTGAGATAGAATCTGGTAACAACTCCGCAGCAGTATTAAAAGATCTATTATTTAAAGCTTATGAGTTAGGTGTTAAAGCTAAATTTACACCAATATCTTTAGAGGATTACGAAAAATGGGTAGGACTACAAGGTAAAGATAGATACATCATTACCATTTTAGGAGAAAAACTAACAGCAGAACAAATATCTGAGGTGACTAAAGTTATTTCAGAAAAAAACCTAAATATAGATGCTATCAAGCGTTTAACTGGACGTACTTCATTAATTAAAGAAGAAGAATATCCAAGAGCATCCATACAACTATCCATTAGAGGTAAAATTGAAAACAAAGCGGAGTTTACAGAAAAATTTATGCAAATTTCTCATGATTTAGATGTAGATATAGCGTTTCAAGAAGATAATATTTATAGACGTAACAGACGTTTGGTGTGTTTTGATATGGACTCAACATTAATACAAACCGAAGTTATTGATGAGCTTGCCGAGCTAGCAGGAGTAGGAGCAGAAGTAAAGGCAATTACAGAGTCTGCTATGCAAGGCGAAATTGATTTCAACGAAAGTTTTAAACAACGCATGCAATTATTAAAAGGGTTAAGTGAAGACGTTTTACATGACGTAGCAATCAACTTACCAATTACTAAAGGTGCAAGACGTTTAATAGATACTTTAAAAAAATACGGTTTTAAAACAGCAATTTTGTCTGGTGGTTTTACTTACTTTGGACACTATTTGCAAAAAGAATTAGGTATTGATTATGTATACGCTAATCAATTAGAAATAAAAGATGGTTTACTTACTGGTGGCTATCTTGGAGAGATTGTAGATGGTAATAAAAAAGCCGAATATTTACAAGATATAGCAAATAAAGAAGGCATAGATATTAGTCAAACCATTGCAGTTGGAGATGGAGCTAATGACTTACCTATGCTAAATTTAGCAGGATTAGGTATTGCATTTCATGCCAAACCAAAAGTGAAAAATAATGCACAAAGTGCTATTTCTAGTATAGGATTAGATGGTGTATTATATTTATTAGGATACCACGACAGACATATAGATTTAATAGAATAACGATAAAAAACATGTTAGTAGATTTTAACACATTACCAGAAACATCAAGAGTATGGATTTATCAATCTAATCGCTCATTTTCGGATACCGAATTAGAAGAGATAAAATCTAAGCTAGATATTTTTATCGAAAGTTGGACTGCTCATGGTAGCGACTTAAAAGCTGGCTATGATATTAGATATAAACGTTTTATAATTTTAGCTTTAGACCAAGAGGTAAATAAAGCAACAGGTTGTAGTATTGATGCTTCTGTCACGTTTATTCAGCAATTAGAAAAAGAATACAATGTAGACTTGTTAGACAAAATGAATGTGTCTTATAAACAAGGTGAATTTGTAGCACATAAGACTTTAACCGATTTTAGAAAAATGGCTAAACAAAAAGCGGTATCTAAAAACACAATTGTATTTAATAACTTAGTTACTAACATTGAAGAGTTAAACGAAAGTTGGGAAGTACCAGCAAGCGAAAGTTGGCACAACAGATTTTTAAATTAATAACTATTAAAAAAAGCTTACGTTATTTAGGATTAACGGTTTATAATTAGGTAATAAATCTATCTTAAAGTCCTTTAATAATAGGGATAAATATACTAATTTGGCATAGTTTTTAGTTGTACATTAAAGTGTAACTATAAAATTCAAATTCAGTATATGCAATATTTAAAATCCCTCGTCTTATTTTTATGTTTTACTTGTGTCATGGTTGCACAAGATACGCCTAACCCTTTATTAGATAAAAACCCTGTAGCCCAACAACAATGGGTTGACAGCTTATATAATAACATGTCTTTAGAAGAAAAAATTGGACAATTATATATGGTTCAGGTGTTTTCTAGTCAATCAGAACAAGAAAAAACTAATGTTGTAAATTTAATTAGAGACAACAAAATTGGAGGATTAATTTACTCAAAAGGAGGTCCTGTTAGACAAGCAAAACTTAATAATGAGTTGCAAGCTGCTGCTAAAATACCATTGTTAATTGGTATGGATGCAGAATGGGGTTTGAGCATGCGATTAGATTCTACTTATGCTTTTCCTTGGAATATGACGCTTGGTGCTGTTAAAAACAATCAGTTAATAGAGCAAACTGGACGTCAGTTAGGTGAGCATTGTAAGCGTATTGGTGTACACTTCAATTTTGCTCCTGTTGTAGATATTAACACTAATCCAAATAATCCGATTATTGGTAACAGATCTTTTGGAGAAGATAGAGATAACGTTACAGATAAGGCATTAGCCTTTATGAAAGGAATGCAGAGTACTGGTGTTTTAGCAAACGCAAAACATTTTCCTGGTCATGGAGATACGGAAGCAGACTCTCATAAAACACTACCAACAGTTAGTTTTGACGAAAAACGTATTGATTCGGTTGAGTTATATCCTTATAAAAAGCTAATAAAAGAAGGTTTGTCTAGTGTTATGGTGGCTCATCTTAATATACCAAGTCTAGAATCTAGAGATGGATACCCTTCAACGTTATCAGAAAATATAGTGACGTCTATTTTAAAAGAGCGTTTAGGTTTTAAAGGCTTAATTTTTACAGATGCATTAACCATGAAAGGAGCTTCTAATTTTAGTGCTCCTGGAGATATCGATTTGGCAGCTTTTAAAGCTGGTAATGACGTTATGCTTATGTCTGGAGATGTTCCTACTGCCATAAATAAATTTATTGAGGCTTATAATGCAAATGAAATTACAGAAGCGCGATTAGCACATTCTGTTAAAAAGATATTAATGGCTAAATACAAAGTAGGGTTAAATGACTACAAGCCAATTGGAACGTATAATTTAGTTTCTGATTTAAACAGAATTAAAGATGATGCGTTGTATGAAATGTTAATGGAAAATGCAATTACCATAGCAAGAGATACAACTAATCAGTTACCTTTTAGAAATCTTGAAACTAAAAAAATCGCTTATGTTAACTTAGGAGATGATTCTGGAAGTACGTTTTATCAAGAGTTAAAAAAATACACTAAAGTTCATGAAATTGCTGCAGATAATTTAGATGAGCTTATTACAAAGCTTCAATCTTATAATACCGTTATCGTTGGTTTTCATAAGTCAAATGACAGTCCATGGAAAGATTATAAATTTACAAATAAAGAGTTAGTTTGGTTGCAAGAAATAGCTAGAACTAATAATGTTGTTCTAGATATATTTGCTAAGCCATACGCCTTATTAGATTTAAGTACAGTAACAAATATAGAAAGTGTTATTGTGAGTTATCAAAATAGTAAAATAGCTCAAGAAAAATCGGCTCAATTAATATTTGGAGCTATTCCTGCAAAAGGAACTTTACCAGTTTCTGCAGGTGAGTTTTTTAATGTTGGTGATGGTAAGCAAGCCAATTCTTTAGAGCGTTTGGGGTATTCAATACCAGAGCGAGTTGGCATGTCTAGCTATGCACTTAAAAAAATTGACTCGATTGCCAACTATGCTGTCAATGGTAAAATGACACCAGGAATACAATTAGTTATTGCTAGAAAAGGTAAAGTGATTTATAATAAAACCTTTGGTAAACATACTTATGAAGGTTCGACTAAAGTAGAATCTGATGATATTTATGACATCGCGTCTTTAACTAAAATTGTAGCTACATTACCTTTATTAATGGAGTTAGAAGAGCAAGGTATTGTGTCTTTAGATACTAAACTTTCAGAGATTATACCGTCTTATAAAAATTCAAATAAAAAAAATGTGACTTTAAAAAAGATGTTGTCACATTATGCCCAATTAAAACCATGGATTCCTTTTTATTACAAAACTTTAGATCCAGAAACCAGTAAACCTTCGGCTAAATATTATAGAAAAACTAGAAGTAAGGGATTTACAGTAAAAATTGCTCCAGAGCTTTACATGAGAGATGACTATAAAGATTCCATTAATACTATTATTAAAGATACAGAGCTATTATCACGATTAAAATATCGCTATAGTGATTTGCCTTATTATATTTTAAAGCAATATATAGAATCTCATTATAGTAAACGTTTAGATGAGTTAACTGCGGATCATTTTTATAAATCATTAGGTGCTAATAATACAATGTACAATCCTTATGATAAAATTAGTGACACTAAAATTGTACCTTCAGAGAATGATGATTATTACCGTTACCAAACTGTACAAGGTTACGTACACGATATGGGAGCAGCAATGCAAGATGGTGTTGGTGGTCATGCAGGCGTATTTAGTAATGCTAATGATATTGCTAAGATTATGCAGTTGTACTTACAAAAAGGATTTTATGGTGGTAAACGTTACTTTAAAAATGAAACCTTAGATAAATTTAATACCTGTTATTATTGCGAAAGTAACAACAGACGAGGTATCGGATTTGATAAGCCACAATTAGGAGATGCTGGACCAACTTGCGGTTGTGTAAGTATGACTAGTTTTGGTCATTCAGGATTTACAGGGACTTATGCTTGGGCAGATCCGGAACAAGAAATTGTGTATGTATTTATGGCTAATAGGACTTATCCGACGTCTAAAGGACCAAATACATTATTAAGAGAAGATATTAGAACCAATATTCAGGCAGCAATTTACGAAGCTATTATAGATTAAATTGTAAAGTTATTTGAATTATATAGACCAAGTTATAAAACTATAAAGATTACATGAAAATAGGAATTGTTTGTTATCCAACATTTGGAGGAAGTGGAGTAGTAGCAACAGAGTTAGGATTGGAGTTGTCAAAACGTGGTCACGAGATTCACTTTATTACATATAATCAACCTGTTAGACTTGAGTTATTAGGTAATAATGTTCATTTTCATGAAGTTAATGTGCCTGAATATCCTTTGTTTCACTATCAACCTTATGAGTTAGCATTATCTAGTAAATTGGTAGATATGGTTAAGCTTCATCAAATAGAAGTTTTACATGTACATTATGCAATACCACATGCATACGCAGCTTACATGGCTCAAAAAATGTTAAGAGAAGATGATATTTATTTACCTATCGTAACCACGTTACATGGAACAGATATTACATTAGTAGGTAGTCATCCGTTTTATAAACCAGCTGTTACATTTAGTATTAATAAATCAGATGCTGTAACTGCAGTATCGCAGAGTTTAAAAGATGATACATTGCGTTTATTTGATATTAAAAATGAAATAAACGTAGTCACTAATTTTATAGATATTAATAAGTTTAGTCATAATTTTACGGACTGTCAACGTGGAATGATGGCTAACGATAATGAAAAAATTATTACACATATTAGTAATATGCGAGAAGTAAAGCGTATTCCTGATGTGATTAATATTTTTAATAATATTCAAAAAGAAATTCCTGCTAAATTAATGATGGTAGGTGAAGGTCCAGAAAAAGAACCTGCTGAGCGTTTATGCGAAAAATTAGGTATAAGCGATAAGGTTGTCTTTTTTGGAAATAGTAATGAAATTGATAGGATACTTTGCTTCTCCGATTTGTTTTTACTACCAAGTAAAACCGAAAGTTTTGGATTATCAGCTTTAGAAGCGATGGCTTCAGGAGTACCTGTAATATCTAGTAATACAGGAGGTATTCCAGAAGTAAATAAAGAAGGTTTTTCCGGCTATTTAAGTAATGTTGGTGATGTAGAAAGTATGAGTAAAAACGCTATAAAAATACTTAAGGACGATTCAGTTTTAAAACAGTTTAAAGCAAATGCTAAGGAGCAGGCTAAAACTTTTGATATTCATCAGATTGTACCACAATATGAAGCTATCTATCAAAAAACACTAAACAAGTGTAAGGTTTTAAAATAATAGTATTAAAAAAACCACCTTAATAGGTGGTTTTTTTATATAAATAAAGTGTTGATTTAAAATCTATAACGGATTCCTAATGCGATATCAAAATCTAAATCATCTCTGTAATCTCCAAAGCCTAATTCTGGTCTAAAGTCTAAAGATAATTGTAATGGGATATCAAAATTATATTCAATTCCAATATCTCCAGCAGCAAAAACAAACGTTTCATCATCAATAGCGCTATTGTCAAAACTATACGATCCAACACCACCACCAACTCCAGCGTACCAATTAAAGTCACCATCTAATACCCAAACCCATTGGTATAAACCAGCAAGTTTAAAACCATCATAAGCACTACCAGAACGCCATCCTAAATCTACTTCTAATCGGTTATTATCTCCTAAAGCACGTTGATAAGAGACTTCAGCTCCAAAACCATCACTATCACCTAAACGTAAACCAATAGCATTATCAGAAATATCCTGAGCATAAGTAATTGTTGCAAATCCAAAAATTGCAAAAGCAAATAAAAAGTATTTTTTCATGTTAATTAATTTATTAGTTAATGTATGTACGTTTAAAATCCAATTAAGGATTATAACGCTCTAATATATTATCAAGTTAACTTATTTTTTTGTTAAAAATATAAAATTTATCAACAAAAAAAAGACTGATAAACAGGTGTTTATCAGTCTTTAGTAAACTAAAACTAACTAACTATAATTCTCTATTTTACAACAGAAACATCAATTCTTCTATTTTTAGCACGACCTTCTGCAGTTGTATTGTCAGCTATAGGATCAATAGATCCCATACCTTGTGTATTTATACGTGCCGAAGCGACTCCCATTTCAACTAATGTGTTTTTAACAGATAATGCTCTACTAGCAGATAAACTTTTGTTTCCTTCTGCAGATCCAGTATTGTCTGTGTGGCCTCTAAATAAGATATTTACTTTAGGGTAAGCTTTCATAATTGCTGCTACATTTTCAATTTGATTCATAGAATTAGCATCTAAAGATGAAGATCCTGTATTAAAATATAATCTATCAAAAGCGTAGTATTTACCAGGTTCCATTTTTCCGTCTTTGATATAGCTTAAAAAGTTATCCTCAAATCCGCCTTCAGGTATATTTAATTTTGTTCCATTAGGTAAATCAGAGCTAAAAAAGTTTCCAATAGCTTCACCAAAAGCATTGACTACATTTCCAGAAGCATCAACTATTCCTCCAGCAACATTACCAATTGTGTTTCCAGCTGCATCAACAGCATTACCTGCTGCGTCTACTGTTTTACTAATAGCGTTACCAGCAGCATCAACAGTGTTATCAATCGCGTTACCAGCAGCATCTACAACGTTTCCTGCAGCATCAGTTACTCCATTGGCAGTATTTTTAATTGCTCCTGTAGTTTCATTAGCTGCATCTTTTACATTATCCATTATAGATTTTTCACTATCACATCCTTTTATTAAAAAGAAAGCGAGTAACAATCCGATAATACCGATTGCCCAAGGTAAAATCTTTTTTAGTAAAGATCCTCCGGACTTTACAGCATTATTAGCTGTGTTAGCAGCAGCTCCTGAAACTTTGCTTGCTCCACTAAAAGCAGCTTTACCTGCATTACCAGCTAATCCTGCAGCTCCTCCTACAACTTTACCTGCACCACCAATAACGGATTTTCCCGCATTACCAGCTATTCCTGCAGCACCACCAATAATTTTACCAGCACCATCAACAGCAGCTTTTCCAGTGTTGCCAGCAAACCCTAAAGCACCACTAGCCAAGCTTCCTAATTTATCAGAAATTCCTGAAAATGAACTTAGACCTAATAATGAAGCTAATCCAGCAGGAGCAAACTTATCAAGAAAACTACCTTGATTTGATAGTAAACCTACAAAGCTTCCTAAATCCATCCCTGAAGCTTTTTGCTTTCCTAAGACTCCTCCTAAAACAGAACCTGCAACATTTAAAATAGATGAAGACGAATCTTTACCCATTCCAGATACAGAGCTTACCAAGTCTATAACTCCTGAAGCTTTTTCTCCTAATATATTTTTGACAAAATCTAATCCTTTGTTTAAAAACCCTTCCGATTGTGCACCACCAACTCCAATTGTACTTGCTAAGTTGTCAACAGTACTTCCGTCTCCTAACATGCTAAAAATAGATTTAGCACCTTCAGGCGAAGAGGTTTTGTCCATTATTCCTCCCAACAAAGCAGGCGCTGCAGCCATAAGTCCTTTTTGGATGGTATCCTTTTGTTCTCCTCCTAAAATTGAAGAAACGTTACCAAGTACATCATCAGATAATTGATCTTTAAATAGATTTAATAGATTTGTTGCCATTTATTTATTGTTTTAAGTTAATAATTACTAATACAAAGATATTTTTCTAATAAGCTTTAGTATTTTTGTTAGATAACTTAATAACGGTTATCGATAAAGTGTAATATTAATACGCTAAAACACCGTTTTTTTTAACTTAATTTTAGTTTTATTTAGCTTTATGGATTTAAATAGTCTAAAAAACAGCTTGTTAGGTGATTTGTTTTATGATGATTTAACCAAATCTATTTATGCAACAGACGCTTCGGTTTACAGAATGCTACCTATAGCTGTAGCTTACCCCAAAAATAGTGACGATTTAAAATTGCTTATACAGTTTGCTACACAAAATAAAGCAGCATTAATACCTAGGACTGCAGGTACATCTTTAGCAGGGCAATGTGTTGGAGAAGGCATAATAGTAGATGTATCCAAATATTTTAATGCTATTGTTTCTTTTGACAAAAAAAACAAAACGGTAACTGTGCAACCAGGAGTGGTTCGCGACCAGTTAAATAATTATCTAAAACCTTTTGGATTGTTTTTTGGTCCAAATACATCAACCTCAAATCGTTGTATGATTGGTGGAATGGTTGGTAATAATTCATCAGGAACGACATCAATAAAATATGGAGTTACCAGAGATAAAGTGCTAGAGTTACAAACGGTGTTAAGTGATGGTAGCTTAGTTACTTTTAAAGGGCTTACTTCAACTAATATCAAAGAAAAATTAAAACTTGATACTTTAGAAGGGCAAATATATAGACAACTACAAAGTAATTTATTTAATGATAACGCTAAAGCGGAAATAATAAAGCACTTTCCAAAACCAGAAATCCATAGACGTAATACAGGTTATGCAATTGATGAATTAGTCAAAGATGAAACGTTTAACATTTGTAAATTACTTGCAGGAAGCGAAGGTACCTTAGCTTTTACTACGCAAATAACATTACAATTAGATGATTTACCTCTTGCAAATAGGATTATGGTTGCTTTGCATTTTAATTCTATTAAAGAGTGTTTAAATGCTGTACAGCCAGTAATGGAGCATGACTTATATACTTGCGAAATGATGGATAAAACCATTTTAGACTTAACCAAGTATAATAAAACGCAACAAGACAATCGGTTTTTTATTCAAGGTGATCCTGAAGCAATTCTTATGTGTGAGGTTAGAGGAGTAACATTAGAGCAAGCAAAACAACAAGCTAATGACTTAATTAATATATCTAAATCAAATACAGCAAGTTATGCTTACCCTATATTAATAGAAGACCAAATTGATAAGGCTAATAATCTAAGAAGTGCAGGTTTGGGCTTAATGGGTAATATGATTGGAGATAAAAAAGCAGTAGCTTGTATAGAGGATACTGCTGTTGCATTACCTGATTTAGCTAATTATATAGCAGATTTCACACAATTAATGGCTAATTATAACCAAAAAGCTGTGTATTATGCTCATGCAGGAGCAGGAGAATTGCATTTGCGTCCAATTTTAGATTTAAAACAATCCGATGACGTTAAGCTTTTTAGGCAAATTACAACAGATGTAGCGCATTTAGTTAAAAAGTATAATGGATCCTTTAGTGGAGAGCATGGTGATGGTATTGTTAGAGGTGAGTTTGTTGAGCTTATGATTGGTAGTAATAACTATGAATTATTAAGACAAATAAAATCAAGTTTTGATCCTAACAATATTTTTAATCCAGGAAAGATTGTGGATGCTTATCCTATGGATAAAAACTTGAGATACCAACCAGATAAAGTGGTGCCTAAAATTACAACTCTTCTGGATTTTTCTAAGTCGGAAGGTATTTTAAGAGAAGCAGAAAAATGTAATGGTTCTGGTGATTGCAGAAAACTACCTGAGTTTGGTGGTACTATGTGTCCAAGTTACAGAGCAACTAAAAACGAAAAAGATACAACAAGAGCAAGAGCAAATGCACTACGTGAATATTTAACAAATTCTGATAAAAAAAATAAGTTTAATCACACAGAATTAAAGTCTGTTTTTGATTTATGTTTAAGTTGTAAAGCATGTGCAAGTGAGTGTCCAAGTAGTGTAGATGTTGCTAGTTTAAAAGCAGAGTTTTTGTATCAATATCAAAAGGAAAATGGCGTTTCAATTAGGACTAAATTATTTGCATTTAATAATCAATTAAATCAATTTGGTAGACCAGTAAAAGGCATCACTAATTTTATGTTTTCTAATAAGATTACTGCATCATTAATTAAAAAAAGTCTAGGAATTGCTAAACAAAGAAGTTTGCCTTTGTTGTCAAGTAATACTTTAGATAGAGTATATCAAACATCTAAAAATAAGTCTTTTATACTTAAAAAAATAAAAACAGTTTACTTGTTTAATGACGAGTTTACTAATCAATTAGATGCTAACATAGGTGAAGATGCTATCCAACTATTATATGCTTTAAACTATGATGTTAAACTAATTAATAACGCGGAATCAGGACGTGCTTTTATATCTAAAGGCTTATTAGATCAGGCTGAAAAAGTAGCCGAAAAAAACGTTAGTTTATTCAAAAATATAATCACTAAAAATTCACCTTTAATAGGTATTGAACCTTCCGCTATTTTAACTTTTAAAGATGAATACCCAAGGTTGGTATCTGATAAAATTTCTGCGGAAGCGATTGCTAAAAACACATTTTTAATTGAAGCCTTTTTATCTAACGAAATTGCTATAGGAAACATTACTTCAGATCAATTTACATCCGAAGCAGAAGTGATTAAATTTCATGGTCATTGCCATCAAAAGGCACAATCAAACCAAATCCATAGTTTTAATGTTTTAAATCTTCCAAAAAATTATAAAGTAACTATAATACCTAGTGGTTGCTGTGGTATGGCTGGTAGTTTTGGTTACGAAAAAGAGCATTATGAGATAAGTATGCAAGTAGGTGAGCAAACATTGTTTCCTGCTGTAAGAAAAGCACCTGAAACTACAATAATTAGCGCTAATGGTACAAGTTGTAGGCATCAAATAAAAGATGGTACACAACGCATTGCATACCATCCAGTTACTATATTAAAAAAGGCTTTGCTATAATTATTCTGATACGTTATAATCCGATATAATTTGTGTATTAGTAATAGAAAGTGAGGTTTGTAAAGCGCCTAAATCTGCACCTAATTGATTTAATAATGTGGCAGTTTCAGAATTTAGCTGATAATTAGTATTAGCTTCTGCTTTAATTAAACCTACATTTTCAGCATAAAAACTATTAACAGATAGGACTTGTTGTGTGTCTAGTATTGAAATGGTTTGAGCTACTATAATGGTTACTTCAGTGGTCACAGATAACTCTAAACTAATATTAGAAGACGTCACTGTATTATAGGTTACACCATTTACATCTAGGCTATTTAAGTTTTGTAATTGTGTACTTTTTAAAGTGTAATTTATGGTAACAGGATACCCTTCTAAATCTTGTGTAAAGGACCCAGTTTGTATAGATAATTGCGTTCCGTTATTTGCTTGTGTATTGTATAATAATGCATTGTCAAGTTCAATTTGAAAATCAAAACCATCAATAGGTAAAGCTACCGTACCGTTAGCAGCTAAAGTCGTTTGGGTTCTAGATAATTCGCCACTAGTCAATATACCGCTCATGGTTCCATTAGCGATTCCACCTTGGTTAACAGATAATGTGTAACCGTTTGAGGATTGGCTTTCAACCATTAATTCATCTTCACTTGGTGTATCTAAGCCAGTATTATTGTCGGTATTTACAACATTATAATCCCAAGAATTTAATGTGTTTAAAGGAAAAAAAACGCCTTCAAATTGTTGTTGTGACGTCGCAGGACTATCATCGGTAGAGTCGCTAGAGCAGCCAACTAAAATAATACTTAAAATTATTAAAGATGTAAATTTAGAAAAAGTCATAGGTATGTAATTTTTAACAAATTAACACAAACTATAACAAACTCCAAAATTAACGCTTACTTAGATGTTTTAAAAGGCTTCATAATGGTTATAGCTGCAATCAATTCTTGCTCTGACATCTCTTTAATGTCTTCATCAGCAAAAAAAGCAGATAATTTATCCTCACTATATCTATATAATTTCCAACGTTTAAATTGATACTCCAAAGCTGTAAAATTTTCTACCCAATCTCCAGAGTTTAAATAGTTTGTGGTGCCTTTTTTAGTTTCAACTATTTCATTTTTTGGTTGGTGAATATGACCACAAATAACGTAATCATAACCATTTTCTATGGCTAAGTCTGTCGCTGTTTTTTCAAAATTACTAATAAAGCGTACAGCACCTTTGACACTACTTTTTATTTTTTTAGATAACGAATAGCGTTCTTTACCTAAAGTTACCAATATCCAATTAAAGACTTTATTAATTAATATTAAAAGGTCATAACCGTAAGCGCCTAATTTAGCTAACCATTTGGCACTTTGTATGGACGCATCAAAAACATCACCATGAAAAAACCATGCTTTTTTACCGTCTAATTCTAGTACCAATTTGTTAACAATGGATATATTTCCAATCTCTGAGTCTGTAAATTTTCTCAGCATTTCATCATGATTACCAGTTATATAAGTCACTTTGGTACCTTTTGCAGCTAAAGACACTATCTTTTTTATAACTTGCATGTGTGATTTAGGAAAATAACGTTTGCTAAACTGCCAGATATCTATAATATCACCATTTAGTATTAAATGTTTAGGATCAACGCTACTTAAGTAAGTCAACAATTGTTTAGCATGACAACCATAAGTACCTAAATGGACATCTGATATGACTACAACTTCAACTTTTCTTTTTAATTTCAATACGGTTTAGTTTCTTGATTACTAATGCAAATATCAAATTGTAGTGTTAATCTAACATTATTGCATAATTATCTAATTATAAGCTAATTGTTAAGATATCATTACCAATTTTTATAAGTTGAAATTATATTGGTTTTGTTTGACTATTATTTATGATTACATTAGCGTAAATTAATTTATTTATGGCAGGTAATAGTTTCGGAAACTTATTTAAACTCACCACTTTTGGAGAATCTCATGGTGTAGCTATTGGAGGAATTATTGATGGATGTCCTCCAGGAATAGAAATAGATTTGGAGGCTATCCAAACGGAAATGAATAGACGTAAACCAGGTCAGTCTGCTATTGTAACTCAGCGTAAAGAGCCAGATGAAGTTAAATTTTTGTCAGGAATATTTGAAGGCGTTACAACAGGTACGCCAATTGGATTTATTATCGAAAACTCTAATCAAAAATCTCATGACTATTCGCACATCAAAGATAGTTATAGACCAAGTCACGCAGATTATGTCTACGAAAAAAAATATGGTTTAAGAGATTATAGAGGAGGAGGTCGTAGTTCTGCCAGAGAAACTGCTAGTCGTGTCGTTGCAGGCGCAATTGCTAAGCAAGTTTTAAAAAATGTAAAAATTAATGCTTTTACGTCTTCAGTTGGAGACATATTTATAGACAAACCGTATCAAGATTTAGATTTTACTAAAATTGAAAGCAATGCTGTGCGTTGTCCGGATTCAGCTATAGCTGAAAAAATGATTACACGTATTAAACAAATCCGTAAAGAAGGTGATACCATTGGAGGGACAGTAACTTGTGTGCTTCAAAATGTACCAATTGGTTTAGGCGAACCTGTTTTTGATAAACTGCATGCCGAATTAGGTAAAGCAATGTTATCCATTAATGCTGTTAAAGGTTTTGAATTTGGTAGCGGATTTTGTGGTGCTAAAATGAAAGGTAGCGAGCATAACGACTTATTTAATATTGACGGAAGCACAAAAACTAACCTATCAGGAGGTATACAAGGTGGTATTAGTAACGGAATGGATATTTATTTTAGAGTTGCATTTAAACCTGTGGCTACTTTAATACAAAAATATGAAACCATTAATAGAGATGGTGAAATAGTAGAAATGCAAGGAAAAGGAAGACATGATCCTTGTGTGGTACCAAGAGCTGTACCTATTGTAGAAGCTATGGCAGCTTTAGTATTAGCTGATTATTTATTGATCAATAAGACATATTCTTAAATAAAATATAGTCTAATAACTTAGTTTATAATATTTAAATGGACCCTCAAATTTATTATACTGCTTTAAATACCTTTGATCCTGAAAGCAAAACGGGATTTAGTTGGGTCGATTTTATAGCTTATTCTGATTTGACACATCTAACAGAATTAGTATCTTTAGATGGTAACTTAAATAGGTTGTCTTTTATGCCTGATTTAGATACGGTAAAGGATTGGGATCATATTATTACAGATCAAGGCATGGTCATGTTTTATTTTAATGATTTAAACTATGTGCTTGAAAAAGTAAAAGCGTTGCAATATTTTAATTTGTTAGCAATAGTCAAACAACCTAATAGTGAAAAAGCTAACTTAACAGCATATTTTGATTTTGTAGGCTATGACTTAATTGACGTTACAGGAGATACTAGTGCTTTATCAAATGCAGGAGGTTTTGATGCTACATTTTTACCTACAGATTTAAATGATTATGGTTTAATAACGGACTATGATAAAGCAAAAACAATACAAACGCAATTACCATTAGACAATCCAAATCAAGAACATACAACGTGTCATCTTTACGAAGTTTGGAGACATAAAACAATAGGAAGAAAAACTAATTTAATAACTTAAAAAAAGTACTTTTTAAAAGGAACAACTACCAAAAGATATGAAAAAACTTGCATTACACTGGAAAATTATAATAGGAATGGTATTAGGTATCATTTTTGGATTTTTAATGAATAGCGTTGATGGAGGTAGAGGTTTTGTTGGAGATTGGATAGCACCTTTTGGAACTATTTTTATTAATTTATTAAAATTGATTGCTGTTCCGTTAATATTAGCGTCACTAATAAAAGGAATTTCTGACCTAAAAGATATCTCTAAAATTAAATCTATGGGCTTACGTACCATAGGTATTTATATTGGGACAACAGTTATAGCTATAGTTATTGGTTTAAGTATTGTTAATATTATTAAACCAGGCGAAGGAATGCCTCAAGATACAATCGAGAACATCAAAACAGCATACCAAGGTAATGCAGATGTTATGATAGGTAAAGCCAAAGTGACTAAAGAAGCTGGTCCATTACAACCATTAGTAGATATTTTTCCTAGTAATATATTTAATTCGTTTGCAGAGCCAGCGATGTTACAAGTTATATTCTTTGCTTTATTTGTGGGTATATGCTTACTATTAATTCCGGAGAAAAAAGCCAAACCATTAATTGATTTCTTTGATTCTTTAAATGAAGTGGTTATGAAAATGGTGGATTTAATTATGTTGTTTGCTCCTTATGCAGTATTTGCATTAATGGCAAATGTAATTATCGCATTTGATGATACCACCATATTAGTTAAATTGTTAGGTTATGCAGCATGCGTAGTATTTGGTTTATTTTTAATGATTTGCTTCTACCTAATGCTAGTCAAAGTGGTTACTAAAAAATCACCTTTATGGTTTTTAAAACAATTTAGTCCAGCACAATTATTGGCATTTTCTACATCAAGTAGTGCTGCAACATTACCAGTAACTATGGAGCGTGTAGAAGAACATTTAGGAGTAGATAAAGAGGTAGCAGGATTTGTTTTACCAGTAGGAGCAACGGTTAATATGGATGGTACAAGTTTATACCAAGGTATTGCTGCTGTATTTATTATGCAAGTTATTTGGCCTGAAGGACTAACTTTTACAAATCAATTAGTTATTGTAGGTACTGCTTTATTAGCTTCTATTGGTAGTGCTGCAGTACCAAGTGCTGGTATGGTTATGTTAGTTATTGTATTAGAAGCTATAGGATTTCCTGCAGAATTACTACCTATTGGGTTAGCCTTAATTTTTGCGGTTGACAGACCATTAGATATGTGTAGAACGGTAGTTAATGTAACAGGAGATGCGACTGTATCTATGTTAGTAGCTAAGTCTTTAGGTAAATTACATGATAATCCTAAGGCTAAAGAATGGGATGATAATTATGAAAATGTAAAATAAACTACTAATTTTAATACGCTTAATGGTTTAATACATATAAATAAAAAAGTAATTATGGATGGATTTGATACTATTGTTTCGGTAGATTGGTTAAAGGCTAACATTAATTATGACCAGCTAATCGTATTGGATGCGTCTATCCCAAAAGTAGGAAGTCAATCTTTAAAACCGAATCAAAAGTATATTCCTAAAGCTCGTTTTTTTGATATAAAAAACGCTTTTAGTGATGTTAACGCAACATTTCCTAATACAATACCTTCAGAGATACAATTTGAAACAGAAGCCCAAAAACTTGGAATTAATAACACTAGTTTTATTGTGGTTTATGACGGTTTAGGCATCTATTCTAGTCCAAGAGCTTGGTGGCTTTTTAAAACGTTTGGACATAATAACGTAGCGGTTTTAGATGGTGGTCTGCCAGAATGGGAAGCTAACGGTTATGCTACAGAAAATAAATATAAAACAGATTTTAAATCTGGCAATTTTACAGCTAAATACAATCCAAATAATGTTGTATACTTTGAGTCGATTGAAGCTATTAGTAAAGATCCAAATTTTACAATTATTGATGCCAGATCAAATGATAGATTTACTAGTAAAGTAACAGAACCTAGAGCAGGTTTAAGATCTGGTACAATACCAAACTCGATAAATTTACCACACGATGCTATTTTAGAGGGTTACAAGCTTAAGTCTAAAGAGGAGTTACGTCTGATTTTTGAGACTATTTTAAAGCAGAATCAACGCTTGGTATTTAGCTGTGGTTCTGGTATTACAGCATCTGTTTTAAGCTTGGCAGCAACAATTATAGGTTATAATAATAGTGTTTACGATGGATCGTGGACAGAATACGGAACTTTAAAATCTTCAATAATGAAACAACCAAATACATGGACTAAGGATGAATTGTTAGCCTATATTTTAATATTTATAGCACATTCAGATTTAGACGAAACTAAAAAAGAAAAAAATTATATTCTGTCTAGAGTTAATAAAGACGTTTATAATCGTGTACACGAAAAATTTGAAGAAGATAACGACTATCAAAGTATTCAAAATATAATTGAAGCAGTTAAAACTCATGATTATTATCGCAATGATTTTGCAGATCTATTTGCAGATATAAAACTTATGGCTTTTGCAGATGGTGAGATGGATCAAATGGAAAAAGCTGCTTATAATTTATTAAAAAAAATACTAAAAGCTTAGTTTAGCAACTTTTGATTAAGCTTTAGGGCAAAATTAAAAAGCCTCAAAACAGTTTTTTGTCCTAAGTATAATACTATGCTAATTTAAGGTTAGACATTCCTTAAACTAAAACGCAATCTATTCCTAACTAACAGAAGTTAGGCTTGAGTTAACGTAACTGTTTTGAGGCTATAACCAACCTCATACTCAAAGTTAATAGACTAGCTAGTGTTATAAAATTGTAATTGAGTAAACAGGTGTTTTTAATGAGGGAAGCATACCTTTGGATGAGTTAAAGCTTATTAAGCTAAAAATTTAGCTTTTAATTCTGGAGTAGGAATCATACAAGCTTCTTTTTTGCCATACCATCTATAACGGTTTTTAGCTACAAAGTCGTAAACCCAATTTCTAATAAATGTAGGCACTATAAAAAAAACACCTAACATATTTATCGGAAATCCCAAGTGTGTGGCTATTACTAAAGCAGCAGTAGATTTTACCTTTAAGCCTTTAGTATTGGAATAGAGTAGTATGGAGTCTGTTTTGCTTGTATCCAAGTTATATTTTTGGATAATAGACTGACCAATATTACTTTGTAAAGGTGCAAATAGATACTTGTTTTTTGTATCGTGTTTTATAACAAATTGTATTGATGTGTTGCAAAGGTTGCATACACCATCAAAAAGAATAAGCGATTTGTCGTTTGGTAAATTTTGCATATCACAAAAATAAATTAATATATTTACAAAAATCAATTATATGAGAACTTTACAACAATGGTTTGATAGTTATGCTGTCAGTCATCAAAATCCGACAAACATTTCTATACATTTTATATGTGTGCCAGCTATATTTTTTAGTGTTGTTGGTTTGTTTATGTCTATACCTAGTGGATTTTTAAATAATGTTTTACCGCATCCTATCATTGCTAATTGGGCATTTGTTTTATTAATTATAACCTTGGTATTATTTTATTTTAGACTGTCTGTAAAGGTTGGGATACAAATGTTATTGTTTTCGGCTTTTTGTCTTGTACTTAATTATGTTATTGCGCAATATGTTCCTTTAGTTTATTTCTCTTTAGCGTTATTTATTATAGCTTGGATTGGTCAATTTTATGGTCATAAGGTAGAAGGTCAAAAACCTAGTTTTATTGATGATTTACAGTTTTTATTAGTTGGACCAGCTTGGGTTATGTACAAGTTATTTGGTAAGTAGTCTATTTAAGTAATCACATCACGTCAGTTCGAGTGCTTCGACGTAGGAGGAGTGTATCGAGAACTTATTGTTTTACTTTTATTGATTTAATGTGCTTCTCGATACAATTTGCTCGTGCCTCACAAACCACTCGAAGTGACGTTGTGGCTTATTATTATTATTACTATTTCTTTTTAACAGCCTCAACAAGCTCTAAAACATCAACATTGACGTTAGTGGTAAACATACCATAGTTTACAATTGCTTTGCCTTTTTCAAACTTATCAATAGTACCAACAGCACGACCATCATTCATCCTAACGCGATCACCAACTTTTAAGATTGCTTTTGGTGCTACAGGTTTATTTTTTTCTTTTTCTTTAGCGTCTTTCTTCTTTTTACGGATGACTTCCACTGTTTTTTCGGCTTCCTGTTTAACTTGCTTCTCTTTAGCTTTTTCGGCTTTAGCTTGTTTTGCAGTTATTTTTTTTCGTTTAGAGTTTTCAATTTGTACTAATCTAAACAACTCTGACATTAACTCTTTTTTCTTCTTATCGTTAAAAAACTTCTCTGCAATATCATTCATTTTCTGACCCAAATAAATCAGTCGTTGATTGCTGTCATATAACTCTTGATAGTTTTCTAGTTTTTTCTGAACCTTAGCATTGATTTCTTCTAATTTATCAGCTTCAGATTGTTTTTTCTTTTCATTAACCTTTAGCGATTCGCTTGTTTTTTCAAGCTTAGCACGTTGTTTTTGTAACTTAGCTATCGTTGCATCAAAGCGGACTTTACTGCGTTCAATCTTCTTTTTAGAACGGTTAATTAAGCTATACGGAATTCCATTTTTTTGTGCGACTTCAAACGTAAAACTACTACCAGCTTGACCTAATGCTAATTTGTACATTGGTTCCAAGGTACGCTCGTCAAACATCATGTTAGCGTTAATCATTTCGTCCTTTTCATTAGCCAACATTTTTAGGTTAGCGTAATGTGTGGTAATAATTCCGTAGGCTTTTCTAGCATAAAATTCTTCCAAAAACGTTTCAGCTAAAGCTCCTCCTAATTCTGGATCAGATCCAGTACCAAATTCGTCAATTAAAAACAGCGTATTCTTGTTAATTTTTTTCAAGAAATAATTCATCTGTTTTAAACGGTAACTATAGGTACTTAAATGATTCTCGATGGATTGATTATCTCCAATATCGCTAACAATACGATCAAATAAAAAGGCTTTACTACGCTCATGCACAGGAATTAAAAAACCGGATTGCAACATGACTTGCAGTAAACCAACGGTTTTTAATGTAATGGATTTACCTCCAGCATTTGGTCCCGAAATCACAATAATGCGACTGTCTTCTTTAAGTCCAATGGTTTGCGGAAACGTTTTTTCTTTTTTCTCTAAATTGTTTAAATAGAGTAGTGGATGGTAGGCATCACGCAAGTATAAGGCTCTGTCTTCGCTAATTTCTGGTAAAATAGCGTTCATGGATTTAGCATATTTCGCTTTCGCGGAAATCACATCCATTTCGGTTAAAAAGGTTTGATATAACTCTAATAACGGTAAGTAATGACGAATGTAATTGGTCACTTCTTTTAGGATACGCACGACTTCTTCGCTTTCTTCGTATTCTAAATTATTAAGTTCTCTGGTGTGTTGTAACGTGGTTTCAGGCTCGATATAAACGATGCTTCCTGTTTTACTTCCACCCATTATGGCACCTTTAACCTTACGTCTGTACATTGCTTTTACAGCTAGTACACGCTTGTTGTCCACCACAGACTCTCTAATATCATCTAAATATTCTAGATTATGATATTGGTTTAAGGCAGAGGTAAAGCTAGAGTTAATTTTACCTTTTAACTTATTAATTTGTTGTCTGATGCTTTGTAATAATACCGAAGCATTGTCCTTTACATCTCCAAAACGGTCTACAACGCTATCTACTTTTTCTATAATAGCAGTAGTAACTTCAATTTGTGTGCTGAATTGGTGTAAACCTGGATAATAGGTGTCAAACTTTTTTAAAAATTTGACAATATCGTTAGCGGTTAAGGATATAGAAATTAGTTTTTTAAGACTATGGGTTTCTAAATAGGTGTTTTCTATTTTTAATAATTGCAACTCTTTGGTAATGGTGTCAAAACCATGATTAGGTATGCGATTATCATTATAGTAAGACGACAGATACTCATTGGTTAACTGTAATGCGTTAAGTAGCGTTTCTTTGTCTTTATATGGTAAAATACTTAGTGCTTTTTGGTTACCTAAAGCAGTAACGCAATACTCGCTTACTTGCTCTAAAACGGTAGAAAACTCTAAATCTTGTAATGTCTTTTCGTGAATGTTTATCATCTATATTATTTTTCGTGACAACGAAAAACTGGTAATAAGCGTTAATTATTCTTTTTTTAGCATTACAAATTTACGGAATTGCGTTGGGATTTTAAATTATAGTTTAAATAGTTATTTATCATTTTAAGATTTGATTATTCCTTATTAATAAATATCTGGTACAAGAAACCCCTAAAGTAGTGATTGGTTAGTTCTTTTTATTTTTAAAGTAATTATAATACAGTTTAGCTACCATTCTGGAAGACGCTAAAACTATAATAAAAATAGGAATATATCTTTTTTGAAAAACGCTTTCTGTAAATAAGTCTGTTACACTTAAAGTAATTAAAATTACAGATACCATCCATAACAAAGTAAAAACGATCAGGTTAGTTTTTGTCGGATTTTGAAGGATGTTTTTTTTGGACATTTTGGCTATTTCAGGTTACTATTTTAACTTAATCATTTCTTGTTTTACTATAACGTCTCCAGAGTCGGTTTGACATATAATTTTATTATCGTTAATCTCAATGATTTCAATAACATATTTGACACCAATTATGGGTTGCATTTTAGGATCGTTAACTTTAGTGTAAACCATTTGATATTTACAATCCGAAAGCCAAGTCACAGTGCTGGTCATTTCCAAATTTAGTTTTGGGTAAGTGTCTATTTGTATAGAGTCTGTCCTGATAGTTAGTAAGTCTGCGTAATCTGGATCTGTGTAAGTAAATGTTCCGTTTTTAAATGCTGAACAGTTTAACTCTTGACTAAAACTATTGGTTGTTATTAGAAACAATACTATAAAAATGACTTTTTGCATATTACGTGAAATTGGGTTTTATCTGTTTACTGTTTTTGTAACCACAATCTAATGGCTTTACGCAAAGAAACTTCAGGTTTTGGTAGCGGAATGGTTTGTCCAAATTGTTTACTTCGGTTAAATTTTGAATAGTTTGTTTTATGTTTTTTCCAAACTTCTGGGTATAACTCCAAGAACTTATTAAAAAAACTTTGTTCGTTAATTTTACCTTCTAATTTAGAAAGTACGTCTTTAAATATTTGTTCTTGATCTATAATCATTGGTTGTTGTATTGAGCAAATTATAGCGCTTTTGGTTAGCTTACGGTAACTTGAATAGGTTAGGTAGCTAAATTAAGTAATTTTAAATTGATACTTGTTTAGAGGTTTATTAGTTATCGTTTATTTTTCAAATGTATATTTTCCAAGTCTTAAAATACAGAAGAAAACTAATATAACAGCTTGTAAGTTATAATCAGAGTATTGTAAAAATGAATGTGCTATATTATTCCGTAAATTTTTTCCCTTTAATGTGAATGTGTATTTGAATAACTCAATATCCCTTATTGTGAAATGTTTTTTTGTAATCGGATTGTCAAGTAATTCCTCCAGAAGTTGTTCCTTTATTTCTCCTCTTTTGGATGTAGACGTATTTCCACCTGACAAACGAATAAAATCTCTTAAAACTCCTTCAAACTTTACAGTTAAAGAGTCCATTGCTAAAATGAAATTATTGATTTTATTAGTATTCATTAAAACTGATAGCTCAAATTGAGCGAATAAATTATGAATACCAGGTGCAAGCATTGTCAACCAAGATGAGTTTTGGTCAATTTCATTGTCAGTCATTCCTCGCTTGAATTTAATACCATACCAAGTGTGAGTTTCCAAGAACTCAAATATTTTGTAATAATTTAGTTTACCTGTTAAGATTCCATCTACGAATACTTTTAGAAAAAGGGTGGAACATTTAATTTCGTGAGAAATGGTATAGCTTTGAATTATTTCTTTGTCAATTTTCTCTGATTCTTTGAGGTTCTTAAAGTTACTGTTTATGTCAAAAACACTTGTGCTAAAAAGGTGACTAATTGATTTTTTTATTGCTTTTTTTGCATTTTCTTCATTCTTAATTGGGTCAACAAGAATATCCTCATTAATTGAAAAGAAAGCAAGAATTTCTTCTGTTGGCATATCTAATATGATTTTAGATTTCATATTAAGATATTCGTTAAACATTTCTGTTTCTTTTTCACCAAGTTGCCAACTTACTTTTCTAAGTTTTACAGTTTGTTTTAATCTATTATATTCTTTTAAAACTTCTTCAGCTTCATCTAATTTCCCTGCTAATCTTAAATATTTAGCTTTAGTTCCTATTGTTGTGTATTTTATAAAGTCATTATCTTCAGGGTGTTGTTCGATAATAATATCTTCATTTTTAGCTAGTAACTCATATAATTTATTCAATGGAAGTTCGAGAGAATTATAAAGTTTTATTCCAGAATCGAGTGTACTTTTATTAGAAAAATATGAAACAGATTTGTAATCTTCTATCCAACTCGGTAATTTCTGTGCTATGTCATTTAGTTCATCACTTGAAAGGATATTATTATCTAAAATTGAATTTAGAACATTTGGTTTAAACCAATTTGGTAAGTCGTTAATTAATATAATTGCAGTTTCTTTAGCTTGTTCTATTTTCTTCTTTGACCTTTTAGATATATACAGAATAGCTGAAAGAATAATTGTTAATTCATTGGCTTCATCTGACTTTATTCTGTTTATAGTTTGAATATAATTATCAATTGCTATTTCTGCATATTTGTTATGTTTTGTTTCTTGCCATAATAAGTGCGAATACCTAGATTTTAGCCAAGTATTTTTAGTTTCGTCTAATCTGTTCTTTAAATATTCTAGGTCTTTTTGTTCAAGTCCAATTCCTACGATTAGACCTTTCGTGTCAGTGACTTGAACATTAGTTTTTAATTCCCCTTTATTTAAATTATAGTTTAATGATTTTCTTTCGATGATTAGTTTATCCTCCCAATCTCCAACGATTCTTGCGGTTTGCTTGATTTCTCTATGAATATTCCAAGTGCTCAATGAATTGAGATTCTCAATTGACTGATAGAATTCTTTTAATTCTTTGGGTATTTTTTTCATTTGATTAGCTTTAACTATTTTAATAACTTTATGCAATTAATTTTAAAAAAAATTATATTCATTAAAACACATTCTCCATTATAATTACTAAAACGAAGCTACAAGTATCGAAATTAGCTTGCAATACGTACAACTACGTATTTTTTGTTTCGGTTGTGTTGTAAATTTAGGTTAAGTTTAGGTGGTAATTTTACGGTATTCCGTAATTAAGTAAATAGTTATAAACATAAAAAGCACTAACTAATGGTTTGTGCTTTTTGTTAAGGTGGTTATAACTGTTGCTATAATGTAACCTGTTTAGGTTTGGTTTTATAGTTTCGGTAGTAGGTAAGTGGCTTATGGCTTTATTTCCGCGAAAGCGTTATACTATTAACTTGTGGTTAGGCTATTATAAAATTGTAGAGTAGTCCAACGCTTATGGCTATTCCAAAACTAAGTAGTGTGCCTATTAAAATATATTCGGTTAATTTACGGTCTTTGGCTTTGGATAAATCGCCAAATCTAAACACGGATTTTGCTGCTATTAATAGTCCTATAGCACTCCATTGATTGATGATTATAAAGCCAAACACAAATAATCGCTCTAGTATACCAATGTATTTTCCTGCTTTTTCTAAAGAGTCGTTTGCATCGTCCTCGTCCAGGATCCATTTGCTCATGACTAAGCGCATGATTACGGATGCTATACTAGTTATAGCTATTAAGGATAGTAGTAATGCTAAGACGTTTTTAGAGTATAATGTGTTGATGTCAAAGCTATATTGCGTGTAACTTAATGCGACTATTGCAATGACTATTAGGTGTGCTATTTGATCTAATATAAATAGTAATCTTGGGTTTATTTTTTTGGTTAGATTAAGTTTGATGACATCTATTATGTAATGAGAGACGACTATGCTGATTATTCCTATCCAATAGATGGTATTAAATTGTAGTAATATTAGTAATGCTAAGGCGTGGATTAGCACATGAAAATACAGGTATTTGGACTTGTGCTTTTTTATGGTTTTGTCTTTTACCCATTGGTCTGGTTGCAGGACAAAATCGCCAATTGCGTGTGCTAGGACTAATTTTAGGACTAATAACATCATAATTTTTGTAATTGTTGTTGGTAGTAGGTGTTTAGTTGCATGACCTCATCATAGCCACCACGTTTTAAGGCTTCGCTTATATTACTTTGCGATTTACCTAATAGTGTTGCTATTTCTTTTTGGTTTTTTGTGGGATGCTCCATAACCGTTACAATAACATTGGCAACTGTGCTGCTCCAGTTATTTGCGGTTAATAAGGCTAGATTTAGCATGATGTTTAAGGGTTGGTCCCAATCTGGTTGATTTGCGTTTATGGCTAGTGTTTGCTTTTTTAGGTTTTCAAAAGCTAAACCAGAGTTAACGTAAGCAGGACCATTGGATTCGGCTATTTTTTTAGCCTTATGGGTTTGCTCTCCTAAACCAATTGCGATTCTGACATCGTATAATTTACTTTCTTTAATGGCTGCTTTTATATGTATAGCAGCTAATAATGCAACTTGTGGTGTGGTGATTAATTGAAAACTGTCTCCTCTAAAAATTTCCCAATCGTGTGGCTCTTGACCATATTGATTAAGCGTTTTTTTTAAAGTATCCAACCATTGCAAGACATTACCTTGTCTAGAATTTATAATATCTCCTGTTAAAACTGCAATCATAGTACTACTATTTTTTATAAAGATATCTGTTTTTAAGACGATATACAAATATATCTGCTTATAATACGATAATTTAAAATATCTGCTTTAAAACAGATAATTAATTATAACTGATTATTAAAGCAATTACATATAGCTAGTCACTGTCATGACTACTAAAGTAAAGATAATTAAGATGATAAATAATGGCATTATAAATTTTAGCCATTTATTAAATCCAACTTTAACAACTGCTAATGAGGCTAAAATTAAACCTGTTGGATTAATAAAATAAAATAATCCTAAACCAAATTGGTAGGCATTAACCACAATCTCTCTACCAATACCAACACTATCTGCTAAAGGCGACATGATTGGCATAGTTAGTACAGCCATACCAGAACTACTTGGTATAAAAAAGGATAAACCAGCATAAATAGCAGTTAAGGCACTAGCAAAAACACCTTTATTCATACCTTGTGTCATTCCGCTAGCGTAGTGTAATAAGGTGTCACTAATTAAACCATCTGCCATAATTACGGTTACACCACGTGCAATACCAATAATTAAGGCAACACCTAATAAATCTCCTGCACCTTTTACAAAGGTGTCTATAAAATCGGTTTCTTTAATCTTAGCAATAATACCAATTATGATGGATCCCACTAAAAAAGTAGAAGTCATTTCCACAAACCACCACTCTAAAGCGACAACACCATAAATCATGATTATAAAGCAAAGCGCAAATACAATTAAGGATAATCTTAATCTAGTAGTAAAGGCTACCGTTTTTGAGTTATTTTGTGTAAATAAGGCAGCAATTTGCTGTTGTTGATCATAAATAATAGATTTTGAAGGGTCTTTTTGTACACGCTTACCATATCTAATAATATAAATTAAAGCAATAGTCAGGCAGGCAAACAACATAAAAATACGTATCCATAATCCTGTAGTCCAACTAATTCCAGCCGAATCACTAGCAATAATAGTACTAAAAGGATTTATAGTAGAACACATGGTACCAATAGAGCTTCCTAAAAAGATACAAGCAATACCAACCATAGCATCATATTTTGCTGCTAAAAACACAGGAATTAGAATAGGGAAGAAGGCAATAGTCTCTTCAGCAAAACCAAACGTTGTTCCTCCAGCAGCTACCAAAACAGTCACTAATATAATAAGGATAAACTCGCGACCTTTTAAAGCATTTGCTAACCATCCAATACCAGCATCAAAAGCTCCTGTACTATTAATAATACCAATTAAACCTCCAATAATTAAAACAAGAAAAATAATGTCTGAAGCCTCAATAATACCCTTAACTGGCGACTTTACAAAGTCGTAAAAACTTTGTGGTTTGGCTTCCAGCTGTTGGTAGGTATTTGGAATATTAATAGGTTTGTAGATGTCACCATTTGTAAATTTTTCTAACGGAATTTTAATATTTAAAGTCTCCAACGTTTCCTGAGTAGCAGGTAAGGTAACCGATTGCTCTGTACTAACTCTAGTAAACTGATTAGATGTTTTGTCGTAACCCAAAGTTTGGTACTTACCAGCAGGAACTAACCAGGTTAATAGCGTTACTAATCCAGCAATAATTAGTAAAATAGTTTGTGCAGAAGGAAATTTAAGTGTTTTCATGTATTATTTATTCAACTTTTTGAAAATCAAACACTATTTCAATTAATTAAAATAGTTTTTAAGATTACTAAAAGTTAAGCTTTAAATGGTTATTTAATATTTTTTATATTGGTTTAGTGTTATTAAAGATAGTATTATTTTTAGCATACTATTACAAGTCAACGCTACAAAAATAAACAACATATGAACGTCGCTATCCATGAAAGTTGGAAAAATTATTTACAAACCGAATTTGATAAACCTTATTTTAAAGATTTAACTCAATTTGTAGACAATCAATATAAAACTGAAACTTGCTTTCCTCCAGAAAATTTAATATTTAATGCTTTTAACACCTGTACTTTAAAGGCTTTAAAAGTCGTTATTATTGGTCAGGATCCTTACCACAATTACAACCAAGCTAACGGATTGTCGTTTAGTGTTAATAATGGTGTAAAGCATCCACCATCTTTAGTAAATATTTTTCAAGAAATTGAAACAGATTTAGGTAAACCTTATCCGTCAAGCGGAAATTTAGAGCCTTGGGCTAAACAAGGCGTGTTTTTGCTAAATGCCACATTAACTGTTAGAGCACATGAAGCAGGTAGCCATCAAAACAAAGGATGGGAAACCTTTACAGATGCTGTAATCAAGACTATTAGCAAGCAAAAAGAAAATGTTGTGTTTTTACTTTGGGGAGGATTTGCTAAGAAAAAAGCGAAGTTAATAGATGGTACAAAACATCATATATTAACCTCTGGACATCCATCACCATTAAGTGCTAATCGTGGGTATTGGTTTGGTAATAAACATTTTAGTCAGACTAACAGTTTGTTAGTATCTGATGGGTTGGATTTGATAGATTGGTAGATTTATAACTGTTGTAGTTTTTTGAAACTGCTTTGCGTTTTATGTCAAACACTCCGATTTTATTTCATAAAACCACCTCTCTTTAGCTAAAGTGAGGAGCTGTATAAGATTATGATTTTAGTTGTTATTTGAGATTATTACTATTATTGAAGTTGTTGTGATGAAGCTCACCTCATGATTTTAATAGGAGAATGAATTTTAATTTCTACTTAAAAGAATTTGGAAGAAAGAGGCGTTTGATTATTATTGATTTAAAAACTGCTTCGCGTTTTATGTCAAACACTCCGATTTCGGTTAAACCGAAACCACCTCTCTTTAGCTAAAGTGAGGAGCTGTGTAAGATTATGATTTTAGTTGTTATTTGAGAGTATTACTATTATTGAAGTTGTTGTGATGAAGCTCTCCTCTTGATTTTAAGAGGAGAATGAATTTTAATTTCTACTTAAAAGAAATTGGAAGAAAGAGGAGTTTAAGTATTTACACATCCTGAACAACATGTTCTTTAATTGCCATAAAAACAGATGGTAAAAAATCAAAAACCATTTTATTTTCAAATCTTAAAACTGTAAAACCTAATTGTTCAAGATATTTAGTTCTTATTTTATCTTTTTCAACTTGTTCAGGAAGGTTGTGGATTTCACCATCTAACTCAATTATTAATTTATGTTCAGCACAATAAAAGTCTACAATGTAATAACCTATACTATGCTGTCTATTAAACCTTATATTATTGAATTGTCTTGCTTTTAGTTTTGTCCATAAATAGGCTTCAGCAGGAGTTAGGCTTTGTCTTAATATTGATCTGATTTGTTTTAATTCTGTTTTATTATGTATTTTTTGTCGAAACATTTGTTGAAAATAATCAAAAAAAATAATATTAATTTTTAACTGAATTAAAACTGCTTCGCGTTTTATGTCAAACACTCCGATTTCGGTTAAACCGAAACCACCTCTCTTTAGCTAAAGTGAGGAGCTGTGTGTGATTGTGCTAATGTATTTGAGATAAAGTATAAATAAAAACGCCTCATGTTATATGAGGCGTTTTTATAATTTATACATCTGCGACTAAATCTTCATACTTCCATTTTTCAGGAATAATATTTAATGCAAACAATTCGTCTTGTACTTTTTGTACTGTTTTTTTAGAAATATTTTCTTGCGACCATTCTGTTAAGCCTAACCATTCTTGCACGTCTTCCAATTCCTGCTCGTAACGGTTTGCAATCATACGATCAATACTTGGTATATCTTTAAACTCTTGGGTTGTAGCATTGACAATGTCTAAAATAGCCTTCACATCGTCTTTATTGGTTTTCAAAAACTCTTCTCTAACAGCTATAACAAAACAAGGCCAAGGTGAAGGACAGTTGTCAACACGTCTAAATGTACCATTATCTACTAATGGTTTTGTGGTGAATTTTTCCCACATAAAGTAATCTGCTTTACCTTCGGTTAAACCCTCTACAGCACCTTCAAGGTTTTTTATAACTTCAAAATCTAAATCTTTTTCTAAATCCCAACCGTTATTTTCTGCATTAATGTATGCCATTAAATGCGATCCAGAACCATATCTGCTTATAGCAGCTTTAGTTCCTTTTAAATCTTCAATCTTATTATAGTCAGAGTTTGCAGCAACATGAATTCCCCATATTAATGGTGTTTTTACAAAAACTTGAACAATTTTAGACTTATTACCATCAATAATATCTTTAATAATCCCTTCTGTCAGGATTACTGCCATATCAATGTCACCATCTCTTAAGCCTTTACACATGGCTCCAGTACCTCCAAAATAGTCTTTCCAACGTAAGTTGATATCTTGCTCTTTAAATTCGCCATTTTTTAAACCTAAATACCAAGCTAGATTAAAATGTTCTGGTACACCACCAATATTAATTTGTTTCATCTTAACTAACTATTTTATCTAACGTATATGTAATTAATTGATCTACTACTTTTTTAGGATCTTTACTAAATTCTCCCGTAGCACGATTGGCTATAATAGCATTCATGGATACAGCACGATGACCTAATAATTTAGATAAACCGTAAATTCCGGCAGTTTCCATTTCTAAATTAGTAATGGGTTGATTGTTAAAATTAAAACTAGCAAGTTTATCGTTTAAATCGTTATCCTGAATGGATAATCTTAATACACGACCTTGTGGTCCATAAAAACCAACATTTGTTGCTGTAAAGCCTTTAGTGGTTTGATCAGATTCTAATTTTGCAGCTAAGTCTTTATCTACTGCTACGACATAGGGTTTTGATTTTTCCGAAGCCCAATTTGTATGCGCAACTAAAGCATCTGCTACATCAGTTTGTTGTATGTGTTTACTATTATAAAAATGAAGTAAACTATCAAATCCACAAGCTTTTTCGCTTATTACAAAGGTATCAATAGCAATGTCTTTTTGAATAGAACCAGAGGTGCCAATACGAATAATATCTAAAGACTTGTGTGTTTTATTTATGGTTCTGGTTTTTAAATCTATATTAACCAAAGCATCTAACTCATTAAACACAATATCGATATTATCAGTTCCAATTCCAGTTGATATAACGGTTATACGTTTACCTTTATACATTCCAGTTTGAGTATGAAACTCTCTTTTACGGGTTGTAAACTCAACCGAATCAAAGTATTTTGTTACTCCAGAAACACGATCAGGATCACCTACAGTAATAATTGTATCTGCAATATGCTCTGGTTTTAAATTAAGATGGTAAACACTACCATCAGGATTTAAAATTAATTCTGATTCTTGTATAGCCATTTATATGGTATGTATTAATTTATTTTCTGTTTTATTGTATTGGTAGTCCGCTTTATTAACGCCTCCAAATCTAAAATTGGTATCAATTATTTTAAAGAAGTTTTTTTGATGCTCTAATGCTAAATGCCCATTTCTATTAAGCGTCAATGTCTCTTCAGTTTCGTCATAAAATAGGTGTAACCTATCAATCATACGTTCTAATTGTAAATCTCCAAAACCATAATAGCCTTGATAATGTAAACAGTATCCAAGCAGGTGATGGCGTGATTTAATTTTGTATTCTTTAATTAATTTTAAAGTATTGTACTCTAAGGTATTTAAACCACTTCTTGTATCCGGAAAACGACGTAAATGTGCTTTTAAGCAATTGCTTAAATATTTAAAACTAGAAGGTCTAACAATTAACTCTTTTAATAAATTATGGTCTTCCTCACAATATATTCGCCATGCTTTTTGTGCAGTTGCAATATCATCAACATTTAATTTAATTTTATTTTCAAACTCTTTTAATAGTTGTTTTTCAGATAATTGCGCAAGTCCTTTTAAGTCCTTTTCGCCTTCAATACGACCACTACAAACTAAATATAAAGGTAACTTTATTCCTTTTTGTTTAATTAAACTAATAGCAGCTATTAAGTTAATATGACAAAATAGGTCATATTCAAACCATAAAATAATTTGGCTGTAGTTAGAGACATCGTTTAGTTTATTAAACTCAGTCTTGATACTATCTATATCATACTCGACATCATAGGTGTTTTCTAGAAACGTTTGTCTAATTTCAAAAAATTTAGGTGTGTCAAAGTCTTTTAGGGTAGGACCTTCACACAGCATTTCGTGCCAAGTCAACATGTCGCCTTCAAAATTAAATTTTTTAAGGACATCTGTAACATTAGATCCATTGGTAATATGTAGACTAGTTTGACTCATTTTAACCTCCAACTCGTTTAACATTAAAGCCTTTATCTTTAAGAATAGCCATTATTTTATCGCGATAATCACCTTGGATAATAATTTTATCATCCTTAAAACTTCCACCAACACTTAAAGTTTGTTTTAGCTCTTTGGCCAAAAGTTTAAAATCTTCTGTAGCTCCAGTATACCCTTCCAAAATTGTAATAGGTTTACCTTTACGTTTTTCGTATTTACAAAGTATAGGGTCATCTTGTAGCCAGATATCACTATTGTCTTCTTGTTCTTCGATATTTTCCGACTCGTGATCTGGAAAAAGATTTTTTAATTGATCTTTTAAATCCATTGTAGTAGTATTCCGTTTACAGATATGTAGACTTTAGTCAATGATTATCAACTAAAGTCTAATGCCTGTTAACTTATTTTTTAAGCCCAAGTTCTCTTAAACGTTCGTCTAAAAATTCTCCAGCAGTAATATCTTCAAATTGTTTTGGATTAGCATCATCTACACAACTATCTAAAACATCTAGTTTCATTTCGCTAATAGGATGCATGAAAAAAGGAATTGAATAACGTGAAGTTCCCCAAAGTTCTCTTGGTGGATTAATTACTCGGTGTATTGTAGATTTTAATTTGTTATTGGTATGTCTAGATAACATATCACCAACATTAATCATTAATTCGTCTGGTTCTGCAATAGCATCAATCCATTCGCCTTTATGGTTTTGCACTTGTAATCCACGACCTTGGGCACCCATTAATAATGTGATTAAATTAATATCACCATGTGCAGCAGCACGTACAGCATTATCAGGCTCTTGTGTAATAGGAGGATAGTGGATAGGACGTAAAATTGAGTTTCCGTTGTGGATATAATTATCAAAATACGTTTCTTCTAAACCTAAGTATAACGCTAAAGCACGTAACACGTATTTAGCAGTTTCTTCTAATTTTTGGTAGGCTTTTTTACCGACTTCATTAAAATGAGCCAACTCATTAACCGTAACATTTTCAGGATATTCCTTTGCACGTTCAGCATCATCTTCAACATATTGTCCAAAATGCCAAAACTCTTTTAAATCTCCTTCTTTTTTACCTTTTGCACTTTCTTTTCCAAAAGACACGTAACCACGTTGTCCTCCAATTCCAGGAATTTCGTAGTTATGTTTGGTCTCTAATGGTAAAGAGAAAAAGTTTTTTATTTCTTTATATAAATCGTCAACTAAGGCTTCATCAAGTAAATGTCCTTTTAAGGCTACAAACCCAATTTCTTCATAGGCTTTCCCTATCTCAGCAACAAATTTTTGTTTTCTAACAGGATCTCCAGATGTAAAATCCTTTAAATTAACGCTAGGTATGCTATTCATCTTTATTATTTTATAAGTGTAATATATACAAATGTAGCGAAAACATTGGAAAAATGATAGTCATATTTTTTTTAAAGTGCTCATTTATTTTTAAGCAATTATTCTATATTTGACAAACGCTATTTATGAAAACAGCAGTATTAGAAAAAACCATAATGACTTTTGATAAAAAAACTCTAGATAACACTACGCTTTTAAACCTGTACAAGCGTATGCTAAAACCAAGATTAATAGAAGAAAAAATGCTAATTTTATTACGTCAAGGTAAGGTTAGTAAATGGTTTTCTGGTATTGGTCAAGAAGCTATATCTGTTGGTGTAACCTCAGTTTTGGATCAGGAAGAATACATCTTACCAATGCACAGAAATCTTGGTGTTTTTACGACTAGAGACATTCCATTACACAGATTATTTTCGCAGTGGCAAGGAAAAGCTAATGGTTTTACTAAAGGTCGTGACAGAAGCTTTCATTTTGGAACACAAGAATTTAATATTGTGGGAATGATTAGCCATTTAGGACCTCAATTTGGTGTTGCAGATGGGATTGCATTAGCATCAAAACTTAAAAATAAAAATCAAGTTACTGCTGTATTTACAGGAGAAGGCGGAACAAGTGAAGGTGATATACATGAAGCGTTAAACGTAGCTTCTGTATGGCAATTACCAGTATTGTTTTGTATAGAAAATAATGGATACGGTTTATCTACACCAACCACAGAGCAATATAATTGTAAAGATTTAGCAGACAGAGCTATTGGTTACGGTATGGAAAGCCATATAATTGATGGTAATGATATCTTAGAAGTTTACACTAAATTAAATGAAATTGTAACAAGTATGCGTAAAAATCCGCGTCCTGTTTTAATCGAGTTTAAAACTTTTAGAATGCGTGGACACGAGGAGGCTAGTGGTACCAAATATGTGCCACAAGACTTAATGGATCAGTGGGCAGCTAAAGATCCTATCGAGAATTTTCAAGAGTATTTAATACAACAAGCGCTTTTAAATGACACAATTATTGCAGATTTAAAAGAAGAAATAATTAAAGAAATTAATGATAATTTAGATATCGCTTACGCGGAAACTCCAATCATGCCTATTGAAAGTAATGAATTAAATGATGTGTTTCAAAAATTTGAATATCAAGAATTTAAAGAAAATAGTAATACTGAAGAATTACGATTAATTGATGCTATATCTGAAGGATTAAAACAATCTATGGAGCGTCACGATGATTTAGTAATTATGGGTCAGGATGTTGCCGAATATGGTGGTGTGTTTAAAATAACTGATGGTTTTGTAGCGCAATTTGGAAAAGACAGAGTACGTAATACTCCAATTTGTGAATCTGCTATAATCGAAACTGCAATGGGTTTAAGCATTGCAGGAATTAAAAGTGTTGTCGAGTTGCAATTTAGTGACTTTGTTACCTCAGGATTTAATCCTGTAGTTAATTATTTAGCTAAATCACATTATCGTTGGAACCAAAATGCAGATATAGTTTTAAGAATGCCTTGTGGTGCAGGTGTTGCAGCAGGACCATTTCATAGTCAAACAAATGAAGCTTGGTTTACAAAAACACCTGGTTTAAAAGTGGTGTATCCAGCGTTTCCGTATGATGCAAAAGGACTTTTAGCTACAGCTATTAACGATCCAAATCCTGTCTTGTTTTTTGAGCATAAAGCATTATATAGAAGTATTAGACAACAGGTTCCAACCGATTATTTTACAATTCCGTTTGGTAAAGCTGCAACCTTACAATCAGGAAGCGATGTTACTGTTATAGCTTATGGTGCAGCAGTACATTGGGCTTTAAATACACTAGAAAAACATCCAAATATCAAAGCAGATGTTATTGATTTAAGAACTTTACAACCTTTAGATACAGATACTATTTATGCGTCAGTTAAAAAGACAGGTAGAGCTATTATATTACAAGAAGACTCGTTATTTGGTGGAATAGCAAGTGATATATCTGCACTAATAATGGAGCATTGTTTTGAGCAATTAGACGCTCCTGTTAAGCGTGTCGCTAGTTTAGATACACCAATACCATTTATAAATCAATTAGAAGATCAATACCTTTCTAGAGATAAATTTGAAGGTGAATTACTAAAATTATTAGAGTATTAATATATTTTTAGCATTTAGGTATGATTTTTGGTTTATTTTCGATTCATAATAGATAATAATACCATGAAATTTTACATTTCTTTTTTTATTCTTTTTAGCGTTTCACTATTCGGTTATGCCCAAATAGATAGTGAGAGTAATGGTTTTGCCATTCCTGCAATAGAATCTGAAGACCCTAAAGATGATCCAGAATTAATTATAGAGCCTGCTCCAGAAGCAGAAACAGTTAAACCTGATGCTGCAAATAACAATGAAATTATTGCGCCTAAAGAGGTGCAAACTGTTGTTAAACCTAAAAAAGAGTTCTCGATGATTGAAGAGGATAATAACTTTAGAAATCCAGCAGAATTGTTTAATAAACAATTAAAAAAGCAACTTAAGTTTAAGGAAGACGACGAAAAATCTAATAATGGAAGCTTAGTTAATCAATTTTTAGGAGAGTATAAAACATCAGCTAAAGTTGTTAACATAATCTACAGAGATCACCAATATCCTGATGGCGATGCTATACGTGTCTTTTTAAATGATGATATTATGGTACCAAGTGTGACATTAACTTCAGGGTTTAATGGCTTATTAATATCTTTAGATGAAGGTATTAATAAAATAGATTTCCAGGCTTTAAACCAAGGGACTTCTGGACCAAATACAGCAGAGTTTCAGGTGTTGGATAAAGATGGGAATGTTATTGTTTCAAACCAATGGAATCTAGCAACAGGTGTTAAAGCATCCATTGTTGTTGTTGTTAAAGAAGAGGGTAGTGTGCTTAAGTTAAAATCTCAGGTAGAAGACAAATCTGAAGCTGATCCAAATCCAAAAAATGACGAATAACTTAATTAGGTACTAGACCTAAACTATTAAATAATTTAGCTTTTGTAGCATAAAATTTATTGTTTAATTGTATTGCTTTTACTTGAGATTCAATCAATTTATTTTCTCTACTATTTATTAAAAACACTGAACTTTCACCAAAGCTAAATTTACGTTCTTCTGCGTTAAGCAACGTTTTGTAATCTGCAACTATTGTTTTAATTAATTGGTTTTGAGTCTTGTAAGACTCTAACTCTTGCGTAATAGCT
The DNA here is from genome assembly GCF_002323495.1 of Olleya sp. UBA1516. Lineage (NCBI taxonomy): Bacteria > Pseudomonadati > Bacteroidota > Flavobacteriia > Flavobacteriales > Flavobacteriaceae > Olleya > Olleya sp. UBA1516. Next base: position 390,003 of record NZ_DCQO01000009.1, on the reverse strand, counting down.
TCAATTTTGTTTTTTATTTGAAGTTGGGTGTCTGCAAATGTAAATTGGGCATCTTGTAATTTTAGTTTAGATAATTTTAAATCACCACGTTCCTTTCTTAAAAATAAAGGAAATGCAACATTTATCGTTGCTTTATATGATGCAGCATTAAACGTATTTACTTGATCTGGAGTTTCTGACAAAAAATTATATTGAGCATCAATAACTGGTAAAAGTTTGTTAGCTTTTAATCGTCTATCCACATCTAAACCATCTATTTTACTGCCTAAAGCTAATAATTTTGGATGGTTATCTAAATTGTAACCTTGGATAATGTTGATGCCTAAAACTAGATCAATATCTGCTTCCAAAGTGGTCATAGGACTTACGGTTTGATTAATATCAACAGGCGTATTGTTTAACCAAATAAAGTTAGAAGCCTCCAAACGCAATTTTAATAATTTTACTTTTGCTTGTTCAAGTTCAAGCTTTCTGTTTTTAACAACAATACCAGCTTCTAAACTATCAATACCTGCTTTGTCTCCTGCTAAAACGCTTGATCGTACACCATTAAATCTTATGCTAGCATTAGCTAAAAAACGCTCGTAAATTTTAGTTTCATTATAAGCTTGTAACCAATCAAAATAAGCTATTGATGCGTCATAAAGGACTTGATTTACTTGTAAATTACGTTCTGCTTGAGTTTGCTCTTTAAAAAACTTAGCTTTTTTAACGTCAGCCATTCTCTTGTTTATCAATAACCCTTGTCCTAAAGAAAATCCAATTCCTGCACTAAATAATCCATCCTCAGGGACTGTGTTTTCTGGGTTTAGATAATAGCCTGTGTTTTCCTCAAAGTTAGCTTTAAGTTCTATTCCGTACCAAGTTGGGACTTTAAATGTTGCATTTAAACGCTCATAATACTCGGTGTTTTTATAATCTTTTTCATTAAAATCGGCTTCAAGCTTTGGGTCAAAACCACCTCGTGCTTTCATTAAAGAAGCTTGACCACTATCAAGTAATAAATCGGCTTGTTTAGCAACAGGATGATATTGCTTAACATAGCCTAAAAATTCGGTATAACTTAAACTATCCAACGTTTGAGAATGCAGTACAAATGGGATAATAATTGTTATGTATAAAATAACTTTTTTCATATTTATTTTTTGTCTGCTTTAGCTGTTTTATTATCAGTTGGTTGATAATAGTTAGGAGGGAAGCCATTTAATTGTCTCCATAATTCAAACCAAATTGGCACATCTTCTAATAATCCAATAGCTCTGGCACCAGAACCAACGCGAATAGCTTCAGGCCATTTGTGCTCGTTTTCAACAGGAGCTAAAAGCACTCTAAATTTCCCGTTAGGACTAATAAAACGCTCTATTGCTACTACTTTTGCACCATATGTTCCGTAGGATACGTTAGGCCAACCACTAAATATTATTGCAGGCCAACCGTCAAACTGAACTCTAAACACTTCGCCTTCGTGTACTAAAGGTAAATCTATTGGGTTTATAAACGTCTCAATAGCAATATCAAAATTTGAAGGTGATATACCTACCAATTGTTCGCCTTCCTTAAATGTTTCACCAATACCAGCTTTAATAGCTTTATTTATGTAGCCATCTTGAGGTGCTTTAATATAATACATATCATTACGCATCGAGTAATTAGTAAAATCGTTTTCTAATTTTGTGACTTGTGCTTCTGCATCAAAACCGCTTGATTCTGCAGTAAATTTATCGCTTTGCGCTTTTGATATTTTATCAGAATACTCAGCACTAATACGATTTAACTCTACTTTAGCGTTAATAATCTCGTTTTGAGCAGCTAAGTATTTGTTTTCTTGCGAAATTAATTTAGCCTGAGTTTCCTGTAATTTTAAACGTTTTTCTTCTACGTCTGTAACTGCTTTTAGACCTTCGGTTTGTAATTGCTGTGTACGTTCAAATTGCTTTTGTGCGATGCCTAAATTAGTTTTAGAAGCTTCAAAATCTATACTATCACTTTTTACTTTTAATTTAGATTGTAACAACTTATTTTCGGCTTGTTCAAGTTTTAATTTTCTTTCATTGGCTAAAGCCGAAATCTGGTTGTTTAAAGCATTGACCTTACCAACATAAGATTGTACTGATGATGATTTAGCTTTTATTTGCTGACTTGTTCTTTCAACCAAGTTAGGATCAAAGTATTCATTTTTTATTTCCGAAATAAATAAAATCGTATCACCTTTAGCTACAAAGTCCCCTTCTTTAACAAACCATTTTTCAATACGTCCAGGAATAGGTGATTGTATGGTTTGAGGACGTTGGTCAGGCGTTAAAGTGGTTACTAAACCTGAAGCTGTTATATTTTGGGTCCAAGGAAGAAACAATATAATGATACCAATTACTCCAAAGATGATAAGTAAACGATTAAAATGCTTGTAATGTCTTCTGGTTAATGCCCTTTGTACCGAAGTATATCGACTGATGTCAACATTTTTATTGACGCTATTTGTTGAAATATTTAACATGCTATTTTGTGTTAATTATTTGACCTTTTTCTAAAATGATAACTTTGTCTAATTTAGAATGCCAAATATTATTTTGACTAACTACTATAAGTGTCCAAGGATGTTCTGGTTGACTTAAAAAATTGACTAGTTGTTGTGCTTCTTTAGCTTCAAATTGATCAAGAGGCTCCTTTAGCATTAGTAATTTAGGGTTTTTAACGATGCTTCTAGCTAACATGATTTTTTTAGATATGGTAAAGGATACGCCTTTTCCTTCTGGATAAATCATTGTATTTAAACCATTTGGTAACTGTTTTACAAAGTCTTTTAAGCCTACATTTTGTATAGCCCAATCCAACTGTTGGCTTGTAATGTCTGTATCTCCAAAGGTTATGTTTTGTAAAAGGGTGCCTTCAAATGGTGTTTCTTCAACTAGAGTTTGACCAATATTTTGTCTGTAACTATTTATATTTAAGCTAGTCAGCGATTTGTCACAGACATAAACACTACCATTTGTTGGACTAATTACTCCAGCTATTAATTTTAACAAACTAGATTTACCAGAACCACTATTACCTTGAATTAAGATGCGGTCTTTTGCATTAATTTTTAGAGAAACATCTTGTAAAATTGGCTTTTTTCTGTCCTTAACACTGTAAGACACATTATCTAATTCTATATTAAAGTCATTATGGTCTACGTCCAAAATTTCGCCATCCTGAGGTTCTAATTCTTTATCAACGACTTTACCTAATTTTTCAATAGAAGTCAAAACATCATAAAAGGTTTCTAATCCTAATATTAGTTTTTCAACAGAATTAATAACTAATAGAATAATAATTTCTGCAGCAACAAATTGACCAATATTCATTTGTTGGTTAAGTACTAAAGCACCACCAATCATTAATAATCCTGCAGTTACTAGAACTTTAAAACCAATTAACTGAATGAATTGCACGACCAATATCTTAAAATGACTCTCACGTGCTTCTAAATAATTAGTAACCAATTTATCATTTTTATTTAGCGCTAAACTTGTTTTACCAGATAATTTAAAACTAACAATAGATCTAGCAATCTCTTGTAACCAATGTGCTACTTTGTATTTATGATTAGACTCATCAATACTTGTTCTTAAACCTTTTTCTGCAGTAAATTTAAAAACAACATAAATTAAGATTAAAAGTAAAGCACCATAAATTATAAAAAAGGGATGGTAAAAGGATAATAACATTAATCCAAATACAATTTGTAAAACTGCAGCAGGAAAATCTATCATTACTTTGGCGATACCTTTTTGCACATTTATTGTGTCAAAAAAACGATTAGCTAATTCTGGTGGATAATAACCATTTAATTCGCTCATTTTCATTTTAGGAAAACGGTAAGCAAACTCAAAAGAGGCTCTTGTAAATATTTTTTGTTGAATATTTTCTATAATTCTTATTTGCATTAATTGTAGTACACCAACAAAAACAACACCTAAAGTCACTAATACGACTAATACTATCCATGATGTGCTAACTTGAGCTGCCTGTAATAAATTAATAATAGCTTGTATTCCAAGCGGTAACGATAGGTTTACTAATCCTGCAAAAATGGCATAAAAAAAGACTTGTCTTACGTCTTTTTTGTCTAATTTAAGTAGGCTAATAAAGCGTTGCCAAGCGGTTAATATTTTTCTACTCATTTGTTGAGATGTTAAGGGTTTTGAAAACTAAATCTTTAAAATAGTTAGTTGGATCGTCTGATTTTTTAAGATCAGATATAGTAGTAAAATGGTCTTTTAAAAAATGCTGATGCAATGCACCATCAATAACAGTACTTGATAAACTAAAGGCATAAGGATAATCCTTATCAATGGTTAATACCATATCATGTAGTCGTGTAACCAGTCTTTTGTAAACTAGAAAATAACCTTCCTTATTTTCGTTATCAACCTCTTTAGTTAGGTATGATTTAGAGTATTCGTTAATTACGATACGTTTTAAAAGCACCTCATCAATATGAGAGAAATTAGAGTCTAAAGTAGCAGATTGTGCAAGGACCTCAATAGCTTTTTCAATTTTTTCTTTTGGATTTGCAATACTATTGGTAGCAAAAACCAATTGATACTCTAACCAGCTCCAATACCAAGAGGTAAGGTAGATTAGTAGTTTGTGTTTGCTTTCAAAATAACGATAAATGCTACTCTCGTTAGATCCAATTTTAGTACCTAATTTTTTAAACGTAAATAAGTCAAATCCAATCTCATCAATTAGTTGGATACTGTTTTCAACAATACGTTTACCTAAATTAGAAGATTCTGGATCTTTAAGGTAAATTTTATCGTTTATATTAATTTTTAGATTTGAAAGTAAACTATGCATAAATAATTATTTGATTGCAAAGATAATAGTAATACTATTACAAATGAAATCACATTAACTATTTATTAACTTTTTCTAAAAATTATAAAAGTGATTTACTTAAAAGTACTGTTGCTAGGCAATTCAAAAAGTTCTAAATCAAAGTAAGGAACAGCAGCAAGGAAGTGGTCAAAAAGGTCACTCATAACGTACTCATAACTTTCCCAACGTTTGTCTTTACTAAAACAGTAAATCTCTAAAGGTACACCTTGAGAGGTAGGTTGTAGTTGTCTTGCCATTAACAACATGTTATTATTAATAGCAGAATGTTGCTCTAAATACGTCTGTATAAATTTTCTAAAAACACCAATATTAGTCATATTGCGACCGTTAATTAATGAAGATTTATCTATACCATGAGATGTATTAAAATTATTAATCTTGTCTTGCATGGTACTTAGATAAGTGGATATGATTTCAATTTCTTTTAAACGTTCAATATCTTCATTATTTAGATATTTGATAGACGTTTGCTTGATTAACATATGTCGTTTGATACGTCTACCATCAGAGTTTGTCATTCCTCTCCAGTTTTTAAACGAATCTGATATTAAAGCATACGTCGGTATAGTCGTAATCGTATTATCAAAATTTTGAACCTTAACCGTTGCTAAATTAATTTCAATAACATCTCCATCTGCACCAAATTTTTCAAAAGTAATCCAGTCACCAATACGAACCATATCATTTATAGACACTTGTATACTTGCTACAAAACCTAAAATGGTATCCTTAAATATTAATAATATAATAGCAGTTGCAGCACCAAAACCAGTGATAAACTTCCATAGAGAATCTCCTCCAACCAGAACAGCCATAGCTAATCCAGCACCAAGTATCCATGCAAATATCATAAAAACTTGTATGTAACTATCTATTGGTTTATCCCTTAAACTAGGTAAAGTTTTAAAGTAATTTTTTAAAGTATTAAGTATGCTTCTTACAATCCAAAGCCCTAAAACGATTCCTGCCACTTGCATACATTTTTCAAAAAGCAAATGCAGATTAGCAAAGTCATTAAATACTAGCGGAATACTTTTTATTGCAGTATATAAAGCTGGAATATGCGCTATATTTCTAGGGACACGATTAGTAATTAATAAGTCGTCAAAATTTGATTTTGTTCGTGATGCAATTTTAGCCGAAATCAGCCTTAAAACCTTTCTAACTAATAGATCTAAAATTAAAATAAAGATTAGTGTTAAAATCAATAACACCAACATATTTAAGTACTTAGATGTAACTCTAGTTAGTCCTAAATCTCTAAAATAATCGTAAAAAAAATGTGCGTATTGTATCATGAAATAGGTTAATATTTAAAACAAAAGTACTATGTTTTTAACAATTACTCTTGCTATAAAAACTAAAGATACGTTAAAGTAGTTGGTTTAGATTTTTAATAGCCAAAACATCTGCAACGTTCATGTTGTCAAGAGTGATATTTCCGACTCTAACACGCACCAAACGTAGGGTTGGACAATTTACAGCACTAGTCATTTTGCGGACTTGTCTAAATTTACCTTCCGTTATAGTTATTGAGACCCATGATGTTGGACCATGTCTAGCATCTCTTATTTTTTTTGAACGTTCTGGTAAATCAGGTAATTCTTTTAATTTTGTGACTTTACAAGGTTTTGTAATATATTTTTTACCGTTAAATCCTATTTCTACACCTTCGGATAATTGTTGTATCGCTTTCGCGGAAATGTCGCCATCTACTAAGGCGTAGTATTCTTTTTCAATTCCGGATTGGTTAACATGGTCACTTAGTTTACCGTCTGTGGTAAGTAGGAGTAGACCTTCACTTTTTTCGTCCAAACGACCAATAGGCATAATACCTCCCGGAAAATCACCCAATTCTCCTAAAAATCGCTTTTTCTGTTCTTTAGCAGCATTGCTAGAAAACTGACTTAGCATTCTATAAGGTTTGTAAATTTTAAAGTGTTTATGCTTAGTGTCCATATAAAATTTTGAAAACTAAATCCTTTGTAAGTTGTTGTCCATTAGCTTTTTCGCGAATTAAGTCATAGCTAAATCTAAAATCACAACCCGATTTATAATCACTACAACCATAAGCTGTTTTTCCTTTTATAACCGTTCCTTTTTTACATTTAGGACATGGATTAGTCTCTGAAGCTGTATTTGTTTTTGCAGGCTTTTTTTGCTTAGGTTCTAATTTAAGTTTAAAATTATCATCAAAACGCAGCAAACCTTCAACAGTTGCACCTTCGACTTTAAAACCTTTTAAATTAACGGTAGATCCTTTGTCCAATAAACGTTTGTATTGGTTTTCGGATATATTCTTTTCACCAAAACTAAAAGGTAATACAAAATCACATGTTTTACCATAATTGGTACACCCATAAGCCTTTTTTCCTTTTAAAATTTGTCCTTGTTTGCATTTAGGACAGGCTTTACCAACAATACCTTTAGTACCAGTTTTGGTTTTAGATTTTGTTTTGGTGGATTTTTCTGATTTATTGTTAGTGTAGCTTATTTTAGCTTCAAGTTTTTCGCTACGTACTTCATAGACTAATTGATCTACCATATGCTTCATGTTTTTAATAAAAGCAGCAGCAGAATATTCGCCTTTTTCAATATCCTTTAATTGTTTCTCCCAAAGACCAGTCAATTCGGCTGATTTAAGCAAATCATTACTAATAATATCTATTAATTGGATCCCTGTAACGGTTGGTAACACTTGTTTTTTATTACGTTTTATGTACTTACGTCTAAACAGTGTTTCAATAATATTTGCACGTGTGGATGGTCTACCAATACCGTTTTCTTTCATTAAATCACGCAGCTCGTCATCGTCCACTTGCTTTCCTGCAGTTTCCATAGCACGAAGTAGTGTTGCCTCTGTAAACTGATTAGGCGGTTTGGTTTGCTTTTCTAAAAAACTAGGTTCATGTGGTCCTTTTTCACCTTTAACAAAAGTAGGTAATAGACCTTGCTCTTTTGTTGTGCTATTTTTAGTTTCAAATACAACACGCCATCCTTTTTCAAGTATTTCTTTACCAGTGGTTTTAAAGTTTACGGTTTCGGCTTTTCCAATGACTGTGGTGTTAGCCGCTTTACAATCGTCGTAAAACACAGCAATAAAACGTCGTGTAATAATATCATATACCTGTTGTTGGTTATATTGTAAATTACTTTGTACACCAGTTGGGATTATGGCATGGTGATCTGTAACCTTAGCATCATCAAAAACCTTTTTAGATTTTTTAATTTTTTTAGCTAAAACAGGAGCTGTTAAAGTCGCGTATTGTGTTAGGTTTTTTAAAATACCTGGTACTTTTGGATAAATATCGTTGGGTAAGTAGGTTGTATCTACTCTAGGATAGGTAACCACCTTCATTTCATACAGTTTTTGTACAATTTTAAGGGTTTCGTCTGCAGAAAATCCAAATTTAGTATTACAGTACACTTGTAATCCTGTTAAGTCAAATAATTTTGGCGCATATTCATTACCTTTTTTCTTGGTAATAGAGACGATTTCAAAGTCATGTGCTTTTACAATATTAGCTAACTTTTCTCCATCTTCCATTTTTAAAAAACGACCTTCCTCATAGCTAAACAAGGTATCGCGATACATGGTTTGCAGTTCCCAATAGGGTTGAGGCTTAAAGTTTTCAATTTCTTTCCAACGGTTTACAACCATTGCTAAAGTTGGTGTTTGTACACGTCCAACACTTAATACTTGCTTGTAACCACCATATTTGACTGTATATAGTCTGGTAGCATTCATACCAAGTAGCCAGTCTCCAATAGCACGCGAAAAACCTGCGTAATATAGATTGTCGTATTTTTTGCTTGGTTCTAGTTTTTCAAAACCTTCTTTTATTGCTTCGGTCGTTAAGGAGCTAATCCATAAACGCTGTACTTCGCCTTTATATTTAGCTTGATCAATAACCCAACGTTGGATTAATTCTCCTTCTGTTCCTGCATCACCACAGTTTATAACCACATCTGCTTTGTCAAAAAGGCTTTTAACAATTTTAAATTGCTTTTGTATCCCAGAATCTTTGGTGACTTTAGTTTCAAATTTTTCTGGTAACATTGGTAAGTTGTTTAAATCCCAACTTTTCCAATAAGGTTTATAATCGTTTGGTTCTTTTAAGGTACAAAGGTGACCAAAAGTATAGGTTACTGCATAGCCATTACCTTCATAATAACCATCACGTTTAGAGTTGGCACCTAATACTTGAGCTATTTCTCTAGCTACAGATGGTTTTTCGGCAATACAGACTTTCATTTTATAAGGTCTATTAGTTATTAAAGCGCAAAGGATTAGTGTGTTGCGCTAATATATTAAAGCGCCAAAATTAGGCTTTAATTTTTAGTTTTTAAAGTCGCAAAATAAGTGAATAAGTTAACTAAATAAAAGGGTTTTGTTAGTAGTTATTAACTATTGATTAAGTCTTTTGGTTGTTGCTAAAACTTCAGAATAATTAAACTCTCCAAACTTACTAGAAAATTCGCCATCTTTTGAAATGACTAAATAACTAGAACATGGATAATGGTATTCAAAAAATAAAGATTCTATTAAACCATCTGGATCTTGATGCCATTTAGTTATATCATTTGTATCTGCTAAACCTTCTGTGTTTTTATACAAGTAAATAGGTTTTATTTGTGCTAATTTAAACAGTTTTATTTCAAAGTCTTGTTGCTCTTTTAACCTTATTCCTTTTGTTAAAGCACCACCAGAATTGCAAGGGTCTTTTCCTGGGTAGTAAATAATTACAACAGGTTTGTCACTAGCAATATCAATATTTAATGTATTGTTTAATTGCTTTATTATAGTTGCTTTATTTGATATTTCACCATGTTTTTGACCAGGTACTAATCGTTTATCAAATTTTGTTTTATTGGACACATAAGCCCATGATAAATCTTGGTTTTTTAATAGTTGATTGTAAAATTTAGATTGACTTATTCTATTATTTTCCTGATCGTACAAACGGGATTTTTGATAGGCAACTTGTGTTGTTTCGCTACTTCCGTTTTGATTTGTTTTACATGACGCTAGCAGCAGTAAGGAAAGAGTAAAGAATACTAGTTTTTTCATTTTTTAAAATTTCAATTAAAACATTAATGACCTACAATGTAATAAAATTAAAAGACTATTTAATAAGTGCGCGTGATTAATAAGACGATTGCGTAAAACAATTAATTATTTTCATTTTTAAACACTTTATTTTTCATCCATTTAAATTTAGATAGCATTTTAGATTTATGAGTAAGCAAATGTGCAAAAAACAGTGTTGTTATTAATGCAATAAAAGCTAATGTGCCTAAAGCACCACCATAACCCTTAAAAAAAGCGCTTTTATTTATGTAAACTATACTAAATAAAAGGCCAGCAAAAGCTAACAATAAATAGTTGTTTTTACCTTTTGGAGAAGCCATTCCAATAAATGAGGCTCCGATAAATACTAACGGAATATTTTGAGTGAGATACACATTTAATACATTAGGAAAGCAGTAAAAAAACAAACCAATTATTAAAGATAATAAGGCAGACGCCCTGACTGGACCTTGTTTTAACTGTTCGCTTACGTAAAACGTTACAGTAGCTCCTAATATACTAGCTAATATTATAAGTATAACATTCATAAATATAACCAGTGTATTAATGATACAATAATGACACCTGCAAAAGCTAAAGCACCAAGTTTACCTCCAATTCCAAGAAACAAGTTTTTAGACAGCATATATAACAATCCAGTAATGCTACCTGCAGCAATTACAAAACTTATAGATGGTGTTATTTGTGCGCTGGACATGCCAACAAAAGCACCACAATATATTACTGTTGGTAGTTTTTTTAGATAATTAGATTGGTTATTTATTTTTGGTGCAAATGAGGCTAAAACACCAATAATTCCTGCTGCCAATACACTACCCAAACCAAGGTATATATTAATTATATAACACAGTAATGCACCTATCGGAACCCAAATTACAACAGACAACCTCTCATAATTATACTTGTGATGATGTAAATCTAAATAGCGGTAACCAAAAAAGGTAGATAGGATAACTACTATAATTGCAGTACTAATCAATACATTATTTGCTGTGTATTGTTCTTTAATTATCATGGATAAAAAAACAATCTGAATAAGTAATAATAAAGCAACTGTTAAAAGCCTGATGTATTTGTGTGTTTTCAAAAAAATAAGAAACCGGATTAATTACTAATATTAGTTGGGGAAAAAGATTTAAGGCTACAAAACTACTCTAATAAATTAAATTACCATGCGACCACAAAGCATTTTGTTATTTGACCATTAGGAAACTTTAGCCATAATAAAGGTGAGTATTTTTCGGATTGATATATGGTTAATTGTGGCTCTATTTGATCTAGAGTCAACCAATTAACATGACTATTTACGTCTAATAACCAATCGGTTTTTTGAGGCTTATAAAATTTACAATCCTTAAACAAAATTAGATCTTTATAATTAAAATAGAAGCCATAAATACAGGTGTTGTTTAACGTTTTAAACGTAATGTTACTTCCATAAGGCATAAAAATTTGCGCCTTAAAATATATTTGCTGTTTTATGGTATCGACATTTAATTGTAATTTATCTAAGTAAGGTTTTGTAGCAGTATTATAGAGTAGTGGTAGTTGTTTTAATTTAAGTTTATTTAATTTTTCAATTAAACTATCTCGACGCATAGGTCCAATTAAACAGTCTATTTCTGTGCTCCCTAAACTGGCATCATATAGATAGTATTTAAACTGAATTTCTAAATGAATTGGTTCCAAATTATTTAATATTAAGCAGTCCAATTCGCCAATAGTCTGGTTAATATTTTCCTGTATTTGGATATTTTCTGACAAAACAGAAATGTCATCAAAATGCTTTAACTCCTCAAACACAAATTGTTCTACACGTTGTCCTAACCTAATATTAGGTCTAACCTTTCTATTAAAAACAAAAGGTCTATCTAATTGCTTAACAAAAGGTTGCATAGTATTTATTTCAGAAAAAAATAAATGTGGTGTATTAAAAAAGCCACTAAATTGGGCCTGAAAGTTATCGGTTTTATCGCTCATATGGTTGTGTAAAAATAGGTATAATAATTTTTTTTGAAGAATAGTCGTTGAAACCCTTTAAATCGTTGTATTTTTGCACATCTTAAAATTTAAAAATTGCAATTAATTAATGTCTACTAAAACTCTAGAATTACAAGAACGTACAGAAGGAAAAAGTCTTTATAGTTACCAAAAAGGAGCAATCGATAAGATTTTTAAATGTTTTGAAGAAGCGCCTGAAGATTATCATCTATTATATCAACTACCTACAGGTGGTGGAAAAACAGTTATTTTCTCTGAAATTGTAAGACAATACTTAAAACACCACAAAAAACAAGTGTTAGTAATGACACATAGGATAGAATTATGTAAGCAAACATCAAATATGCTTTCAGAATTTGGTGTAAGTAATAAAATTGTAGATAGTAAAGCAGATTTAAGTGATCAAGGTGATTTTAATTGCTTTGTAGCAATGGTGGAGACACTTAATAATCGTTTAACAGATAATAAGCTAGATATTTCAGACATTGGACTAGTAATTATTGATGAGGCACATTACAATAGTTTTACTAAGTTATTTAAGTTTTTTGAAAAATCGTTTATTCTTGGTGTAACTGCGACACCTTTAAGTAGTAATATTAACCTTCCAATGAAGGATAATTATAACGAGCTAATCGTTGGAGAAACCATCCAATCTTTAATTGAAAACGAATTTTTAGCACGTGCCGAAATATTTTCATACAACGTTGGATTAACCTCTTTAGTGGTTGGAGCTAATGGTGATTATACCGTAAAATCATCAGAAGATTTATATACCAATACAGATATGCTAACTAAGCTAATACAAGCTTATGAAGAACGTTGTAAAGGTAAAAAAACATTAATATTTAATAATGGTATTAATACATCATTACACGTATATGATACCTTTAGACGTGCTGGATATCCTGTAGCACATTTAGATAATAACAATACTAAAAAAGAGCGTAAAGCCATACTTAAATGGTTTAAAGAAACACCAGATGCCATACTAACATCGGTAAGTATCTTAACCACTGGTTTTGATGAGCCAACAGTAGACTGTATCATGCTTAACAGAGCAACCAAGTCGTTGACATTATACTACCAAATGATTGGTCGTGGATCGCGTATATTAAAAAATAAAAATAAGTTTATAGTTATCGATTTAGGTAACAACTTACACAGATTTGGACCTTGGGGAAGTGACTTAGATTGGCACAAAATTTTCCGTTCTCCAAATTATTATTTAGATGGTATTTTAAGTGATGAAGAACTTGAAAACAATTTTAGATATGAAATGCCAGAGGATTTGCGCGAGCAATTTAAAAAATCTGACCATGTGTATTTTGATATTAAAAAATGCTACATTGATAGTATTAGAGCAGGAGAAAGCTCTAAAGTTGTATTAGAGCGCTCCATCCAACATCACGCACATATTTGTACAGAAAATAGTGAGGATTTATGGGATGCATTAGCTTTAGCTAAATTATTGGGTGACGATATAGATTACCGTATTTCTAGATATACTAAGTGTATTAGTAAAAGTACGTTTAACTTTGTAGAATGGTTAAAAGACGATTATCGTAAAAAATTAAACGCCTATTTACGTACTAATTTTGATGAGATTTTTGAAGAAATCAATGGTTTTCCACCAGAAGATTAAATCTTAAATGTAACAGTATTCAGTCGCAGTTTGCAGTTGCTTACTTTTGTAAAAACATATTAATAACACAGACTAATTACTATTTAATTATGACTTTTAAAGACCTTGGTTTAGATAAAAACTATATAAAATCTCTTAAGGAATTAGGGATTAAATCGCCAACCGAAATTCAGGCACAAGCGATTCCTATGTTATTAAAATCATCAACCGATTTTATTGGTTTAGCACAAACAGGAACAGGTAAGACAGCTGCTTTTGGACTGCCATTACTACATAAAATTAATCCTAAAAAAGATGCTGTACAAGCGTTAATAATTGCGCCTACTAGAGAATTGGTTCAGCAAATTAAAAAACAACTATTTAAATTCACCAAGTATAACAACTCTAAAATATTTTTGGAAGGTGTATATGGTGGCGAAAAAATAGACATTCAGTTACGTAACGTTGCTAGAACCACTCACATTATAGTGGCTACTCCAGGTCGATTAGTAGATTTAATGACGCGTGAGGCTGTAGATTTATCTCAAGTTAAAACAATTGTTTTAGACGAAGCAGATGAAATGCTAAGCATGGGTTTTAAAAATGATTTAACTACTATTTTAAAAGGCGTTACTGGTCAAAAAAACACATGGTTATTTAGTGCTACAATGTCTAACGATTTAAAAGATATTGTTAAGCGTTACATAGCTGACGAAGCTATACGACTAGAGATTGATAGAAACAGTGTAGTTAACCAAAACATATCTCATTATTTTGTTGAAACGACGTTACACGAAAAATCGTCTACATTAATTAGACTTTTAGAAGACCGAGAAAACCAACGTGGAATAATTTTTACAAAAACAAAAGCTGGTGCACAAGCGCTAAGACATCAATTAGAAACCGAAGGATTTAACGTTGGTGCTTTAGAAGGTGATATGCAACAAAAAGAGCGCGATAAAGTCATGCGTGCTTTTAAAAACACAACATTACAATTATTAATATCTACAGACGTCTCTGCTAGAGGTATTGATGTTAATGACTTAGCTTTTGTAATCCATCATCAACTACCAGAGCATACTGAGTATTACACACATAGAAGTGGTCGTACAGCACGTGCAGGTAAAAAAGGAGAATCTATTGCATTAATTTTAGGTAATGAGCATAGTGATCTTAAAAAAGTAGAAACCACATTAGGTATTAAATTTAAACAACTATCTGTTTAATTATAAAATAAAAAAAAAGCGACTTTTTCAAGTCGCTTTTTTTTATATTAAGTATAGCATTAAATTAATGCGTATTCATTTTTCCTTTACGTTTTGCTAATTGTCTTTCTAATTGATTGACAACTTCGCTAACACTTTTGTGCAAGGTCTCTTTGCTTTCTTCAGCAAATAGTCTAGGTCCTGGAGCACTAAGTCTAATACCAGCAATTTTACCTGATTTATCGTCATTAGTATTTTCTAATTTAAAAAATACATCAGCACGTACTATAAATTCATATTTATTAAAAAGTTTTTGGATTTTTTCAGTAGTAAATTCCTCTAAAGCCTCACTTGCTTTTACCTTGTCATATTCAAAATTGATATCCATATATTTAGATTTTAAGATTACTTAAAGATAATTAAATTCAATTTCATTTTCATTTAATTTATTAAAAATTTAAGACAAAAATTTATTGATTATCTTTAAACCACAATCAAAAAAACTAAAAATAATGCGAACAATTAAATTTGCTTTACTGCTAATATCCTTAACAGTAATCTCTTGCAAAGATTCAGGCACTACTGAAACTACCAAAACCGAAGATTTTAAAATCAATTATGAAAAATTCACTTTAAAAAATGGTTTAGAAGTAATCCTTCATGAAGACCATTCTGACCCAATTGTAGCTGTTGCTACCTTAATGCATGTAGGTTCTAACCGAGAAAAACCAGGAAAAACAGGATTTGCTCACTTTTTTGAGCACATGTCTTTTAATGACTCAGAGAATGTTCCTGTTGGTGCCAATCGTAAAATGATACCAGAATGGGGAGGAAGTCGTAATGGTGGAACCTCTAACGATTATACAGTGTATTACGAGGTTGTACCTAAAGACGCATTTGAAAAAATCATGTGGATTGATTCTGACCGTTTTGGTTACATGATTAACACAGTGACAGAAGCTGCTTTAGAGCGCGAAAAGCAAGTGGTTAAAAACGAAAAACGTCAGCGTGTTGATAATGCAGCTTACGGTTATACAGACGAGATTATTAGAAAAAACCTATATCCAGAAGGACATCCTTATAGTTGGACAGTTATTGGTGCCTTACCAGATTTACAAGCAGCAACTATAGATGATGTTAAAGCCTTTTACCAACAGTATTATGGTGCAAAAAATGCCTCTTTAGTTATTGCAGGAGATATTGATGTTGAAGAGACTAAAAAATTGGTTGAACAATGGTTTGGCGAAATCCCAAGTGGACCAGAAGTTGAAGAGCAAAATTTTGAACCTGTTGTATTAAACGAAACTAAGTCTTTATATTTTGAAGATAATTTTGCTAAACTTCCAGAAATAAGACTAGTGTATCCTACAGTTAAAAATTATCATGAAGACACTTATGCTTTGGATATTTTAGGGCAATTACTTAGCGGAAGCAAAAAATCGCCTTTATATAATGTGATTGTACAAGAACAAAAATTAGCACCTAATGTTGGGACATATCAAAACAGTAGCGAATTAGCAGGCGAATTTGTTTTTAGAGTGCGTGCTAATGCAGGTACAGATTTAGATCAAGTCAAGTCTGCTATTGATGATGGTTTAAAACGTTTTGAAACTAACGGAGTTAATTCGGCAGATTTAAAGCGCATTAAAGCGCAATTAGAAACAGATTTATATCAAGGTGTAAGTACTGTGTTAAATAAAGCGTTTCAATTAGTTCAGGATAACGAGTTTAATGGTGATCCAAGTTTTATTACAAAACGTGCAAAATTAACTAATGCTGTTACAGAAGCAGATATTATGCGTGTGTATAATACCTATTTAAAAGGTAAACATGCTGTAATGACTAGCGTTTTACCAAAGGGACAATTAGATTTAGCTGTAGCTGAAAGTAAAGAAGCAACGGTTTGGATAGAAGAGGTTAAACAAGACGTCGCTAATGAAGAGGTTAGTCAAGGTGAAGAAGCGGTTTACGAAAAAACGCCTAGTAAATTTGATAGAAGCGAACCTGATTTTGGTAAACTTCCGGTATTTAAAGCACCTGCTATTTGGAAAGGAGAATTAGAAAACGGAATGGCTTTATATGGAATAGAAAATAACGAAGTGCCTTTAGTACAGTTTGATATTACAATTCCTGGTGGACAATTATTAGATCCAAAAGGAAAAGAAGGTGTCTCTAATTTATTTAGCGATTTGATGATGCAAGGGACAAAAACAAAAACTGCTGCAGATTTAGAGGAAGCTATTGGGTTATTAGGTGCTAATATTAATATGTATAGTGCAAATGAGGATTTTCATATTACAGGATCGTGTTTAACTAAAAATTTAGACGAGACTATTAAACTTGTAAAAGAGATTATTTTAGAACCACGTTGGGATGCTAGTGAGTTTAGTAGACTAAAACAAGCGTTAGAAACCAGTTTAAAGGGTAGCGAAGCCAATCCAAATGCAATTGCTTCTAATGTCTTTGACCAATTAATGTATGGCAAGGATAACCGTTTTGGTATTAATAGTTCTGGGACTTTACAAAGTACTAAGGATATTACAATGGAAGATTTAAAAGCCTATTACCACAACTTATCACCTAAGGATGCTACATTCCATATTGCTGGAGCCATTAACAAAACGCAAACCATAGCTGCTTTAAGTCCTTTAAAAGCTTGGAAAGGAGATACTATTAATGTACCAACATTAGCGGTCCATTCAACTAATACAGCCGGAACACTATATTTTGTAGATGTACCAGATGCTAAACAATCTGTGTTATATATTGGTAAATTAGCGTTATCTGGAAAAGACGAAAACGCTAACAATCTTGATTTTGCTAACGAAATCTTAGGAGGAGGATCAAGTGGTCGTTTATTTCAAACGCTTAGGATTGGAAAAGGATATACTTATGGAGCATATTCTGGTATTACAAATCGTGAAGCTGTTAGTCCTTTTGCTATTAGAACAAGTGTTCGTGCCAACGCCACTTTAAAGTCTCTAGAAATCATTAAAAACATGGTTAAAGACTATAAAGAAAGCTTCACAGATACAGAAGTAGAGTTAACCAAAAATAAAATATTAAAAGGTAATACTAGAGCTTATGAAAGTTTAGGCGCACAATTAGGTATATTAAGACGTATTAGTAAATACAATAAAGTTGATAACTTTTTAGACACAGACCAAGACGAATTGTTATCTATGAGTTTGGAAGATTATCAAACTATTATAGACCAATATTTAAAAGAGTCTGAAATGGTATATTTAGTAGTTGGTGATAAAGCCACTCAATTTGAAGAAGTCAAACAACTAGGTAAACCAGTGGTACAATTAGATATCTACGGAAACAAAATATAACCAGTCACTATTATAGTACTTAAAAGCACAATGTAATCATTGTGCTTTTTTTATGCTTTAAAGTTAAGGTATATGTAAATGTTGTAAAGGTCTAAGATAATTGTATAATGAAAATAGTAGTGTTTATATCCATCTTTGCAGTATAACAAATTAGTAACCCATTAAACACTAAAATTATGAAGCTAATAAGCATAATATTCAGTCTATTTTTTGCTTCCACAATAGTAGTAAACTCTAATGCCATTAATATGGAAAATAGAGGTGTTACCAAACAAGTCGTTTATGATGGCTATGATGGAAGGATTTTTTACTTCACAGATATAAAAGATAACACTATAATTATTGAAGATATTAACGCAAGTAAAACTTTAGATAATTACAATTTACAAGCCAATAAGCATGTAGGTAAAGCCTTTAATTTAACCATAAAACAAACTACGGATGACAACATCTACAGCGAAATTGAAGTCGTATCAATCAACCTTTTAAACCAATAAATTATGAAAGCATTTAAAAATATCAAACTAATACTAATCGCACTTATAGCATTTAGTTGTCAAAACACAGTTAAAGGACAAATACCAGACGCTGTCCAACAAGCTTTTGAAGCTAAATATCCAAATGAAAATAATCCAGATTGGGAAGTTGATGCTAATGGTAATTACGAAGCACAATTTAAACAAAATGGAGAAAAATATAGAGCAGATTTTAGTCCTAGCGGAAATTGGATTGAAACCGAATCTAGTATCAAAAAAGACGATTTACCTAAAGCTATTAGAGACATCATTAAAAAAGAATATGGTAGTGAAGACATTACCGAAGTCGAACATGTTGATAGCGCGTCAAAAGGAGAATTTTATGACGTAGAGTTTAAGCAAAAAGGTAAAAATATGGATGTCGAGTTTAGAGCAAACGGAACAATTATAAATTAGTATTGCCTTTAGTTAATAAAGCCCAACTAACTAGGTTGGGCTTTTGTAGTTTTATATTCCAATACCAACATGACAATCACAAAAACATTTAAGCTTACAAGTTTACCTAAACTGTTGTTAACAACAGCAAAGTCATGGTATAAAAGCGAACCCTTTCAGCGTAGCGCAATTGTTGCGTATTACGCCATTTTATCTTTGCCTGCTTTAATTATAATTATATTAAATTTAGTAGGATCTGTTTGGGGACGTGATATGGTTCAAGGCGAATTGTTAGATGAAATCGCTAAAGCTATAGGACCTGACACTGCCGAAACCATACGACTAATGATTGTTGGTCGTGGTAATGAAGCGACCTCATTATTTGCAACAGTTGTTGGTATAGCAACCTTATTATATGGTGCTACAGGAGTATTTTTTCAACTACAAGCTGCTTTTGATAAAATTTGGGAACATGAAGACGATTACACCAATGGATTTATAGCAACTCTTATTAGTCGTTTAAAAAGCTTTGGTTTTATATTAATAATCGGCTTTTTATTGCTAACTAGTTTTTTACTAACCTCATTATTAAGCACGTTTAGTAGCCAATTACAACATGTTCTACCTGATAATGTTGTAGAATACTTGTTTGCTTTTGACTTTATAATTTCTATTGGATTTATATACGTATTATTTGCTACTATGTTTAAGTTTTTACCTTCAGCAACTATTTCTTGGAAGTCGGTTAGGGTAGGAGCATTATTAACGACTTTACTATTCTTATTAGGTAAATATCTTTTAGCTATATATTTTAATACCATGCAACCAGGATCAACCTATGGAGCAGCTGGTTCAATAATATTAATCATGCTTTGGGTGTCGTATTCAAGTTTAATATTACTATTTGGTGCGCATTTTACAAAAACTTATGCTAATGCGTATATTAAAGCTTAAAAGTCATAGTTAATACCCAACCATTATTCAGCTAATGTGTCAATATTGTAAAGGACTACAGTAATTGTGTAACATGAAAAGCATACGTTATTGTGACCTTTGTACAAAACAAATTCAAACCAATTAATTATAAAACGCTATCCAAATAGCAACACGTTTTTGATTAATTATAAAACATAAAAAGCTGTGATTAAACCAAGAGAAAAAGCACCAGAATTACAAATCAAATTAGTTAACGATACCACATGGAAATTAAGCGATCAATCGCCAGAAAATTTCACATTAGTATTATTTTATAGAGGTAAACATTGTCCTGTTTGTAAGAGTCAATTAGAAGAGCTTCAAAAAAAGTTAGATAAATTTACAGATAGAGGCGTAAATGTCATTGCCATCAGTTCTGATACAGAAGACGTCGCAAAAGCAACACATAACGAGTGGGATATTTCAAACATTCCGTTAGGATACGATTTTTCAATTGACGAAGCTAGAAAATGGGGATTATTTATTTCTTCAGGAATTAAAGAAGAACCAGAATTGTTTACAGAGCCTGGATTGTTTTTAATAACACCAGACCAAACCGTGTATTGGGAATCTATCCAATCCATGCCATTTGGAAGACCAGGTTTCAATGATGTTTTAGGTGGTATTGACTACATACTAAAAGCAGATTATCCTGCTAGAGGAGAAGCCTAAAACCTTAGGATTAAATAAAATTTAATCCTACAACACGATTAGCCTTTTAATAAAGGCATTTTAAAACACGCTTATTCATATTAAAGTCCCACTTGGACAGTGCTAAGCGTATCACTAACTTAAATATAAATTTACATGAGTAATACCACAGATAAAGGATTTAAAACGATTAATCCAGCAACCGAAAAAACAATAAAACAATACGATTACATGACAGAAGACCAAGCTATTAAAGCTGTAGACAACTGTCATGAAGCTTTTTTAGATTGGAAACTAAAATCGTTAGAAGATCGCGCAACTATTATAAAAGCAGTTGGTAAAACGCTATTGGAGGTTAAAGATGAATATGCCGAATTAATGACTCAAGAAATGGGTAAATTAGTTAGCCAAAGTCATGACGAAATCGAGCTTTGTGCTGGAATTTGTGAATACACAGCAACTGAAGGTATCAAACAATTACAAGATGAAGTACGTACCATGGAAAATGGAGGAAAAGGAATCATCCAACAAGCACCTTTAGGCGTTATTTATGGTATTCAACCATGGAATTTTCCATTATATCAAGCCATTCGTTATGCGATAGTTAATCTTATGGCAGGAAACGGAGTGTTATTAAAACACGCTAAAAACGTGACTGGTTCTGCATTAAAACTTAAAGACGTTTTTGAAAAAGCAGGATTACCTAAAAACCTTTTTACGGTTTTAATTATAGATCACGATACATCTGATAAAATTATCGAACATAAAGCAGTTAGAGGTGTAACGCTAACAGGAAGTTCTAAAGCTGGTGAGTACGTAGCACAAAAAGCAGCCAAAGCATTAAAAAAGACAGTCTTGGAGTTGGGTAGTAATGATGCCTATTTAGTATTAGACGATGCAGATATTGATTTAGCAGTACAAACAAGCATACAAGGACGTACGTATAACAACGGAGAAACTTGTGTGGCAGCAAAACGTTTTGTGGTAGTAGACAAAGTGTACGACCAGTTTAAAGACGCATTTGTTAAAGGAATGAAAGACATTAATTTTGGCGATCCTATGGACAAAGACTCAAAATTAGGACCTATGGCTAGAAAAGATTTAAGAGACAAAATTCACCAACAAGTAGAAGACAGTGTTACTAATGGAGCAACCATTTTATGTGGTGGAACAATACCTGAGGTTACAGGATATTATTATCCTTCAACCGTTTTAGGTGACGTAAAACCAGGACAACCAGCATATAGTGACGAGCTATTTGGACCTGTTGCTTCACTAATTAAAGCAAAAGATAACGAAGATGCTATGCGAATAGCTAACGACAGTCGTTTTGGACTAGGAGGCGGAATTTTTAGTAAGGACGAAGACAAAGCCATCCAATTAGCAAAAGACCATTTTGATACAGGAATGATAAACATTAACTCTTACGGATTAGCACATCCAAACATGCCATTTGGAGGAATTAAAGACTCTGGTTATGGACGTGAACATGGTGGATTTGGTATTAGAGAATTTGTAAATTCTAAATCTATAATGTTGAATAATAGCAAATAAATTATAATAGCGTTACAGCTATTGTATACAAAAGATCAAGTTGAAAAGCTTGGTCTTTTTTTTTGGTTTAATGTGAAATTTACAAAGATGAGGTTTCCCGTAAGGTTTGTTTGAATACTTGATGTAATTTTAAAATAATTAAAAAACTTACGCATAATTATTATTATTATATGTAATTGTTGATAAAGCAATCTTATTTATTAATAACTAATACAATACGGTTAATTTTTAGAACCTATTACTTCATACTTTTGATAATATAAAAAAATACTTATGGCGAAAATACATACACTCAAAATCAATAATTTTAGAGGAATTAAATCATTTGAACAAGTGTTTGGATTCAGTGATTTTGTGTGTTTGATAGGTCGTGGTGATGCAGGTAAAACTACAATTCTAGACGCTATTTCATATGTACTCAGTCCAAATTGGAATCTAACAATAAAAGATACAGATTTTCATAATTGTGATGTCTCTGTTCCAATTGACATAGAAGTCAATTTATATGATTTACCAAAAAAACTAATTCAAGAAAGTCAATTTGGATTATATATTAGAGCTTTGAACAAAGCTAATGGAACCATAAAAGATGATATTGAAGATGGTTTAGAAATAGCTTTAACGTTAAAATTAATAGTCAATAAGAATTTAGAACCAAAATGGTATATAATCAATGGTAGGCAAGATCCTATTGAAATATCTTCATCACAAAGAAGTGAATTAAATATGTTTCAAGTATCAGATTATATAGATAGTCATTTTTCTTGGGATCAAAGGAGTCCATTGAAAGCTTTGTTCAGACTAGAAGATGAAGAGAGTAGTATAGGTGATGTTTTGAATGAATCAATGAGGAACATTAAAGATGACGTTGATAAAAAAGATTTTAATGAATTTAATAACGTTTTAGCAAAGATTGTAGCAAGTTCCAAAAAATTTGGAATTAATATATCAAATGTATCAACAAGTCTAGATTTAAAAAGCATTACATTATCAGATAGTCGGTTTTCATTACATGATAATAATGTTCCATTTCGTTTAAAAGGTAAAGGTTCAAAGAGATTAATTTCAATTGCAATTCAAGCTGAACTAGCTAAGTCAGGCGGTATAGTTTTGATAGATGAAATAGAACAAGGTTTAGAGCCTGATAGAGCACAACATTTAGCAAAAACCTTGAAGCTGAATAATGCAGGACAGATATTTATAACCACTCATTCTAGAGATGTTTTAGTTGAATTATCAGCAGAAAATTTATTCATAGTTAAAAAAAATGAAAAAAAATTAAGAAAGTTAGATACTTCTCTTCAAGGCACTATTCGAAGAAATCCTGAAGCATTTTTTGCTGATAAAGTAATTATTTGTGAAGGAGCAACAGAGGTTGGTTTTTGTCGAGCACTTAATAATAGTAGTTTATCTAAAGATGAAGATAATATAGCTTTGAAAGGAGTTAGGTTAGTTGATGGAGGTGGTTCTACGTTCGTTAGCTATAGTGAAGCTTTTGTAAATTGTGGATATAAGGTTTGTGTTTTTTGTGATTCTGATGTTGACTCTATTAATATTAGAAAAGAGGATCTCAAAAGTATTGGAGTTGAAATAATTGATTGTGAAGATAAATTGGCATTAGAAAAACAATTATTTAAAGATTTACCATGGAATGCTATTTGTAAGATGGTAGCATATGCAATTGAATTAAAATCTAAAGAGAGTATTCAAGATAGTGTTAAGTCAAATTTTATTAATTTCTATGATGAAAATGAATATACGTGGATTGATAAAGATTGTGTTGAAATAAGAAATGTATTAGGTGCAGTTTCTGTAAAAGAAAAGAAAGAATGGTTTAAAAGGATGGATCATGGTGAAGTGATCGGAGATATCTTCTTTGAGTACATAGAAGAAATTAGTGAAACGCATATTGGAAAACAAATTAATAAACTTTCTAATTGGATAGATAATGCATAATTATTTTGATTTCGTGACTAGGCAAAAAAGTTTACTTATTGCACCTGCAGGCTACGGAAAGACTCATGCAATATCAGAGTCTCTAAAGATTACAACAGGAAAACAACTAGTTTTAACCCATACACATGCAGGCGATTCATCTATTAAAGAAAAATTAAAAAAAGCTAAAATACCTAGTAAAAAATTTAACGTAGAAACAATAACAAGCTTTGCTCAAAAATATGTTTTAGCTTTCTATGTTGATAAAGATAAAATTCCAAAACAAGAAGATTCTAAAGCATATTATCCTTTTATAATAGAGGAAGCTTGTAATCTTATTACTTTAAAGCCTATTTCAAAAGTCATTTTATCATCTTATGAGGGATTATTTGTTGATGAATATCAAGATTGTACAAATGAACAGCATCAGTTAATTATGTTGCTTTCCAAATTAGTTAAAACAAGAATACTTGGAGATCATTTACAAGGAATTTTTGATTTTAATAAAGGTGATTTGATTGATTTTGATAACCCAACAATGAAAGATTTTAAATCTAATGAGTTTACATTAAGCACACCTTGGAGATGGAAAAATAATAGTCGTGAAGATTTAGGAGAAGATTTAAAGTGTATTAGAGAAAAACTTATAGGAAAGGAAGTTATAGATTTAAGGGAATTTAAATCTATAGAAACACATATCGTTAATGAAAAAGATTTGCATAATATTGGTAATCCTTATGTTTCTGAAATTTGGAAAATATTAAGAACGAATAAACCATTGTTCATATATCCAGAATCGACTCATATAAGTCCTAGATTATCAATAATCAAAAAATTCAAAAATAGTTTTACATTAATAGAATCAATTGATAATAAAGATTTTTATTCAATTGCTAGGAATATTGATAATACAGATAGTTTTAATATTGTAAAACAGCTGATAGCAATAGCTTCTGAAATTTTTAAAAAAACAGATATTAATAATTGGTTTAATGATAAAGGCGTAAAATCTAAACAAAAGGAAGAGGATAGATTAAAAATAAAATCCTTAAAAAGTAATTTTGAAAATTTAAAAAAAGAAAAATCATTACTACTTATTTCTGATTCTTTATCTAAAATAAAAGATGATTTAAAAATAGCTTGTTATCGCACTGATTTGTATAATTCACTAAAAGAATCATTGGAAGAAGCTCATTTTAATAAAATTACTGTTTACGAAGCGATGGTAAATAAAAGAAATAGAATTCGTAGAAATGGTAAAAAAATATATGGAAATTGTATAGGTACGACCTTATTAACCAAGGGTTTAGAGTTTGACACAGTAGTATTATTAGATGCTCATAAATATAAATGCCCAAAACACCTATATGTTGCGATGACTAGAGCTTCAAAAAAATTAATTATTTTTACAAATAATCCTATATTGAATCCTCATTAAATTAAAAGAATAAAACTTGCATTTAGGATAACAAACTTGACTATATGAAAAACGAAAATCAAATAAAATGTCCTAATTGTGGGACTTCCATAGATGTTCAAGATATTTTATCGCATCAATTAGAAGAGGAAATCAAACAAAAGTATCAGTCGCAAATAGCTGCCGAGAAAAAACGATATGAGAGTCAGCAAGAGCAATTAAAACAAGAGAAGTTAGATTTTGAACAAAAGAAAAAGCGTGAGAATGTGTTATTTCAAGAACGTTTAGAAAATCAGCTTAAAGAAGATAAAAAAGAAATTGAAGCAAAGCTAAAGCTTAAATTAAAGGAAGAGCAATCAGATCAGTTTGCTGCGTTACAAAAAGAGTTAAACGAAAAATCTGAACAAGTCAAAGAGTTAAACCGCTCTAAAGCAGAAATTGAAAAGCTTAAAAGAGAAAAAGGCGAACTTAAAGAAGCTGCTGAGGCGGAAGCACAAAAAAAGCTTAACGAAATTCTAGTAGCTGAAAAAGAAAAGATTAAAAAATCTGAGGAAGACAAAAACGAATTGCGTTTTAAAGAAATGCAAAAGCAATTGGAAGACCAGAAAAAGCTAACCGAAGAAATGAAACGTAAGCAGGAGCAAGGCTCTATGCAACTACAAGGTGAAGTGCAAGAGTTAGCAATAGAGGAGTGGTTAGCAGCTCAGTTTCCGTTAGATACTATCGAGGAAATTAAAAAAGGTGCGAGAGGTGGAGACTGTATCCAAATTGTACATACTAGAACAGAACAAAACTGTGGTACTATTTACTACGAGAGTAAGCGTACAAAAGATTTTCAGCCTAGCTGGATAGAAAAATTTAAAGCAGACATTAGAGATCGAGGAGCCAATATTGGTGTATTAGTGACTGAGGTCATGCCATCAGATATGGACCGAATGGGTTTAAAGGATGGTATTTGGATTTGTAATTACGACGAGTTTAAAGGGTTGTGTGCTGTGTTAAGAGAAGGAATTTTACAAGTTAATAATGCTATTATCACCCAAGAAAACAAAGGTGATAAAATGGATTTACTATATGATTACTTAACTAGTAACACCTTTAGAATGCAAATTGAAGCAATTGTGGAAGGTTTTACACAAATGAAGTCTGATTTAGAGAGTGAAAAACGATCGATGCAACGTATTTGGAAGCAAAGAGAGAAGCAAATCGAGAAAGTAGTGACCAATACCATAGATATGTATGGCTCTATTAAAGGTATTGCTGGAAATGCAATACAATCTGTAAAAGCTTTGGAATTGCCTGGTTTTGATGAAGATGACGATTAATTATTTCGTTTTTTTACATAAATATTCATTTTTATTTCATTGAAAATCAAATAATAAATGAGAATTATAACTCATTATCTAATTAATGGCACTATACTTGCATAATATTAAGTATTAATAAATAAATTACATTACAATGAGTAGAGGTACAGTAAAGTTTTTCAACGACACAAAAGGATTTGGTTTTATTACTGAAGAAGGAGTAGACAAAGATCATTTTGTACACATTTCTGGATTAATCGATGAGATTAGAGAAGGTGATGAGGTTGAATTTGACTTACAAGAAGGAAACAAAGGATTAAACGCAGTTAACGTAAAAGTTATCTAAGATATATATTCAGTACAATTCAAGAAAAAGGTTGCCTAAAAAGGCAGCCTTTTTTTATGCGCTAAATTTAAGATCTATTTAAACAAAGGACTGAAAAGGTTTAGTTATCTAATAGATTTATTTTGGCATAAAATTACAAACAAAAAAAGGTTGTCCAAATGGACAACCTTTTTTATTAATATATAAAGCGAAGCTTATTTTAAGCTTTCTAATAATTTTTCTGCAACTAACTCAGATGATGCTGGATTTTGTCCAGTAATTAAATTACCATCCTGAATAGCGTAAGCTGCCCAATCTTCTTTTTTAGAGTAGATTCCACCATTTTTACTTAGCATGTCTTCCACTAAAAATGGAACAACCTGTGTTAAACCAACAGCATCTTCTTCTGTATTTGTAAATCCTGTTACTTTTTTACCTTTTACTAATGGTTCTCCATCTGTTCCTTTTACATCTTTTAATGCAGCAGGAGCGTGGCATACAAATGCTACAGGCTTTTCTTGTGTGTTAAATTTTTCGATTAAAGCGATTGACGTTTTATCGTTTGCTAAATCCCATAATGGGCCATGACCTCCTGGATAAAATACAGCATCAAAATCGTCAGCATTCATGACTGATAATTTATGTGTATTAGCAATTAATGCTTGTGTTGCTTCGTCTTTGTTGTAACGCTCAGTATCTTCAGTAGCAGCATCTGGTGAGTCACTACTTGGATCTATTGGAGCTGCACCTCCATTTGGAGTAGCAATAGTAATTTTAGCTCCTTTGTCTACTAATGTGTAATATGGATTTGCGAATTCTTCAACCCAAAATCCTGTTTTTTTTCCTGTATCTCCTAATTTATCGTGAGATGTTAATACAAATAATACGTTCATAGTTTTTTCTTTTTTAGTTTCTGTTTTTACTTCTAAAACGCTTTTAGAAGCTGTTTTATCCTTACAGCTAGTTGCTGTAACAATGGTTAGCGTTAAGGCTAATGTTTTTATTAAATTCATTTTAATACTACTGAATATATTTAATAATAATAATAATATTAATATCAGTTTGAGTGCAGTTAAAAACCTTAGAATTTTTGCTGTTATAGCACTTTAACTACACCCAAAAATGATAGTATGTTTAATATGCCATTTTTACAATTTTTTCTGCATCTTCAGGCATTAAAGCTTGACGCTCGCCTAATTTCCAACCTCTAGCTTTAAAACGTTTAGCAACTTCTTCAGCAGTACCTTCATAGTCTTTAGTATAGTCAGATAATTTAGTATCAATACCTAACTGATGGAAAAATGCTTCGGTTTTAGCAATAGCTTCATAGGCTTTATCGTCTGTACTACCTTCAGTAATATTCCAAACACGTTCTCCATATTGTGCTAATTTTTCTTTTTTAGCTTCAAAATTATATTTGTAATGACTTGGAGTAATTACAGCTAACGTACGTGCGTGATCAATTCCGAATAAAGCTGTTAACTCGTGACCCATCATGTGGATTGCCCAATCTCCTGGTACTCCTTTTTGTATAAGTCCGTTTAATGCCATAGTACAACTCCACATAAAGTTAGATGCTGCTTGGTAATTTGTAGGATCTTTTAATACTGTTGGAGCAACCTCTACTAAAGTTTGTAATATACTTTCTGCAAAACGATCTTGTAATAAAGCTCCAATTGGATACGTCATATACTGTTCTAAAACGTGTGTGAAAGCATCTGTCAAACCATTTGCTAATTGACGTTCTGGAATAGACGTTATCACTTGTGGATCTAATATTGAAAACACTGGAAATAAACCAGGTCCTCCCATTGCTAATTTTTCTTTAGTTTCTTCACGTGTAATTACTGCACCAGAATTCATTTCGGATCCTGTTGCTGGTAAGGTTAACACAGTTCCAAATGGCATTCCTTTTTCAGTTCTGATATTTTTAGTTAAAATATCCCAAGGTGTATCACCATCGTAAACAGCAGCTGCAGATAAAAATTTAGTTCCGTCAATTACAGATCCACCACCAACTGCTAGTAAATACGTAATGTTTTCATCTTTAATAATTTTTAAAGCGTCCATTAATGTTGCGTATTCTGGATTTGCAGGAATACCTCCAAACTCAGTAACATTAACGTCTGCTAAAGCAGTTTTTACTTGATCGTAAATTCCGTTTTTCTTAATACTTCCTCCACCATAAAGTAATAATACTTTTGCGTCTGAAGGAATTTCATTTTTTAATTGTTCTATCGTATCCTTTCCAAAAATAATTTTGGTTGGGTTTTTAAATTCAAAATTGTTCATCTTCTTTTTCTTTTGGTTATTATATTTTTACTATCATTTTTCCTTTGTTTTTACCTTCGAATAAATCGATAAAAGCTTGAGGAATATTATCGAAACCATCAACGATAGTTTCGGTATAGGTTAATTTTTCTTCACCTAACCAACCTGATAATTTTTGGATGGCTTCTGGGAATTTTTCGGCATAGTTACTAACAATAAAGCCTTGCATTAACGCACTGTTTTTAACTAAAAATGGTTGTACGCTTAATCCTGTAGGCAATTCAGTATTATTATATACCGAAATGGCACCACAAATAATGATTCTTGCAAATTGATTAATACTAAACATTACAGCATCCGAAATTGGTCCTCCGACATTATCAAAATACACATCCACTCCGTTTGGTGCAGCTAGAGCAATTGCAGATTTCATGTCTTTTGTGGTGTTGTAATTGATGCCTTCATCAAAACCGAATTTACTTTTTAGCATTTCGATTTTTTCATCTGTACCAGCAATTCCAATAACGCGTAAGCCTAATATTTTTGCTATTTGTCCAACAACACTACCAACTGCACCTGCAGCTCCTGAAACTACTATGGTTTCGCCTGCTTTAGGCTTTCCTATTTCGGTTAATCCTAAATAAGCAGTTAAACCTGTCATACCTAAAATACCTAAATAGGTGCTTAAAGGTGCTTTTTCAGGATCTACTTTAATTAAACCTTCACCATTAGACACTTGTATAGTAGACCAGTTTAGCATGCCAGAAACGTAATCTCCAACTTGGAATTTTTTGTTTTTAGAATCTAAAACTTTAGCCACAACACCAGAGTGTATAGGTTCGTTTAATTTAAAAGGCGGAATGTAAGATTTTGCATCATTCATTCGTCCTCTTAAATAAGGATCTACCGAAACATAAGCTGCTTCTAATAAAATCTCTCCATCAGCTATGTTTAACGATTTATCGTCTTCGACAAATTCAAAATTAGAAAGTGTAGGTTGTCCTTCAGGTCTGCTTTTTAATACTATCGTTTTCATGTTCAATTTCATTTAAGTTTTATATTATTCAATAACGGTTACAATCTCATCCATAGGTCTTCTAACTTTGACAAGATTTACTAACCAATCTTCCTCTTCTTTTCTGTAACCAATTGGTAATAATACAGCACTACGTAAACCTTTTTCGCGTAAGCCTAAAATTTTGTCTACAGCATCTGGCTCAAAACCTTCTAAAGGCGTTGCATCTACACCTTCAAAAGCTGCAGCAGTTAACGCTTCAGTAAATGCAATGTAAGCTTGTTTTGATGCGTGAATAAAGTTTTCTTCTGGATCTTTTTGAGGATACATACCTAATAACATTTGTCGGTAATTTTCCCAACCTTCGTTTTTAAAACCACGAATGTCATTGGTTAAATCAAACATATAATTAATACGCTCTGGTGTATAATGGTCCCAAGCAGCAAATACTAAAAGGTGAGAACAGTCTGTGATTACAGATTGATTCCAAGCAATTGGTCTAATTTGCTCTTTAATATCTTGGTTTTTTACCACAAATATTTCAAAAGGTTGTAATCCTGAAGACGTGGGAGCCAAGCGTGCAGCCTCTAAAATACGTTCTATTTTATCTTCTGCTACTTTTTCGCCATTCATGGCTTTAGCTGCGTATCTCCAATTTAATTTATCTAATAATTCCATATATTCAATGTTTGTTTTAGTTGTTTTTAGTAATGCGTTGTATTGCATCTGATGCTATAATAGTATTAGCATGATTGGTGCTATTAGCTAGGTTTAACATGGCTTGAGCAATAGTTTCTGGTTCAATAATTTTATATTTTTTTAAGGAACCTATAAATAGCGGTTTTAATGCTTCAAAAATTGAGATTCCTATTTTTTCAAGCGCACGTCTTTCTTCACGTTGGCCTCCAATTAATGAAGGTCTTAAAATGAAGGATCGGTTGATGTCTTGATTTAGGACATCTTGCTCCATTTCGCCTTTAGTTTTATTATAAAATATGTTACTTTTTGCATTGGCTCCCATTGCAGATATAACTACAAATGTATCTATACCATTAGCTTTAGCAAGCTTTGCAGCAGCAACCGGAATCCCGTAATCTATTTTTTTGTAAAGTGATTTATCTGGTGTTTTACTTTTAGTTGTACCAATGCAACAAAACACTTGATGTGCAGTAAAATCGTCTTTAAAATCTTCTAGTTTTAATAAATCTCCAATGTATTGAGTTACCTTACTAGGTAATCCTTTTATTTTAGATCGTGAAAACAATTTTATGCTGGAGTAGTCTTTGTCTTCAATTAATTTTTGAAGTAAAATACCTCCAGTTAAACCTGTTGCACCTAATATAATTGCTGTTTTTTTCATTTTAATTACAAACTTTTATGCTGCTCCAAGCAGATTGATAGGCTTCTTCTAAATGGGCTTTATCTAATTGAAAAACACCACGTTTTTGGGTAATCATCAAAAACGATAATGGATTTATAGCATAGGCGTACAGTAAA
Organism: Olleya sp. UBA1516; assembly: GCF_002323495.1. Taxonomy (NCBI): domain Bacteria; kingdom Pseudomonadati; phylum Bacteroidota; class Flavobacteriia; order Flavobacteriales; family Flavobacteriaceae; genus Olleya; species Olleya sp. UBA1516. Next base: position 358,004 of record NZ_DCQO01000009.1, on the reverse strand, counting down.
TAATCAGATAAAGGTTTAATAATACCTTCTTGTCTTCCGCGTTCCCAAAGGTCTAGCAGTGGCTGTAAGTGTTTTATACCTTCTTGTCTGCTTATCTCGTCAATCATTGGTGTGTTATCACATTGTGCTAAAAACATTGCGTTTTCACTTTCTTTTAATTTAAAGTCTGCAATACGGTTCCAAATTAGTTTAAAGCCAGCTTCAATAGGCATATCTTCTTTATAAGTTTCAAAAGCATATTTTGTATAGTCTGCTTTAACTTCGACGTAAGTCTTATTTACTAAATCTTGTTTATTTTCAAAATACAAATAGATTGTAGCAGGTGAGACGTTAGCCATTTTTGCTATTTTACTCATTGGTGTCGCATGAAAACCGTTGTTGTTAACCAACTCGATTGTCGCCTTTACCAATGCGTTACGTTTATCTATACTTTTTTGAAGTTTTGCCATTTGTGATCTAATTCTGATGCAAAGATATACAAAAATGAATGTTCATTCTTTTTTTTAACAAAGATTTAATTTATGATGATTTAATTATAAAATCATAAGATTAAATCATAGTAACACTAGCGAAAACGTAAAGGCTTAAAGCTAATATAAATGATAGTGTAAATGAATAACAACGCTAAATACCAAGTGTTTGCAACTAAATCTAGATAATCAATTTTACCATTTGCAAAACTAAGTATCATTAAGACTTGAGCGCCATAAGGCAAGATTCCTTGAATAATACAAGCAAAAATATCTAAAATAGAAGCTGTTTTTTTGTTGTCCAAATGATATTGATCGTTGATTGTTTTTGCGATTGGACCAGCTATTATAATAGAAACTGTATTATTAGCAATTGCCATATTAATTGTACCAACCAATGCAGCAATACCTAGTTGTGCAGAGCGTTTACTTTGAATTAAATTTTTAATTTTACTAAGAATATAGTTTATCCCTCCATTTTTTTCCACTAAAGCAGCTAGTCCACCTGTTAATAGAGATAACAAAAAGATTTCGGTCATACTGGTAAAACCACTGTATGCGATTTTAGTAGACTCTATTAATGTGAAATCTCCATAAATAATTCCTAATAGTCCACCAGCAATAACACCTAAAAGCAACGTTACAAAAACATTTATTCCAATAATAGAAAGTAGGATAACCAATAGATAAGGCGTGATTTTTATAATGGAGTAGGTGTAGGTTATAGCATCTGTTGGTACAGCTTTTAATCCAAAACCTTGTATAATTAAAATACCTATAGTGATTAAAGCTGCAGGCAACGCGATTTTAATATTTTGCTTAAACTTGTCACTCATTTTACAACCTAATGACTGTGTTGCTGCAATAGTTGTGTCTGATATTACCGAAAGATTATCTCCAAACATACTACCGCCAAGTAATGCACCACATAATATCCCTAAATCTACATTGCTTTTATCTGCAAAACCAATCACAATTGGAGCTAATGCAACTATTGCACCAACAGATGTACCTGTAGATACAGATAAAAAACCAGCTATTATAAACACGCCAAAATAGATGTATTGTATAGCAATATAATCCAGTCCAAGATTTACAATAGCGTCTACACTTCCAGTAGCCTTAGTTATAGTTGCAAATGCACCAGCCAATAAATAGATTAGGCACATGGTTAATATTTTATCATCACCACAACCTTTAAGCAGCGTATTTATTTTAGAGGTTATGGATTGTTTAAACATTAAAAATGCCACAATTATACCTACTATAACAGCAATTGGAGCTGGTAATGCGTAAAAATCGTTTTGATAAATTCCAACACCTAAAAATGTAAATACAAATACGAATAATGGTATTAATGCTGAAAATTTTGGAGTAATTGTTTTTGACTTTGCCATGTTTCCTTTTCATTTTTAAAAGGAAATAGCAGCAAATAAAAGACATATGATTTAACATTTGTTCCAATTACTTGGCTTATCTATTTAGCACCTTGCTTGTTATTGCAGGTTGCTATCTCCTTTTATTGAGATTCTTGATAATTTATTTAAGTCGGCAAATGTATAGCATAAAGCTATACCAAAATATTAAAATACGTTAAAATTTGTAAAAATATAAGTGATAAATTATGTTGAAAACCTGATAAAAAACTACTGTTTTTACAAGTCCGATTATATGAAGTGATTAGTTAAGTAATATTGTGTAATATTTTTAAAAACAGCTATTTATAATTAAAAATATTTACTAGAAATATCATTATCTTTGACAACTTTAGTTTTTAAAATAAAGGTCATAAAAAGATAAAGCGACAAGTAATGACAAAACAATATTAATAAGGTGAAAATTTCGTTATACAGAAAATATTCATTGATTGGAGATAAGCCAAGGTTGAAAATTGTGGCAACACCTGAGGCTAACAAAATTGTACCAGTAGCGTAATTATCACTAATATAAATCATAGCAAAAGTGATCGCATAAATAAATAAGCACAACGCACAAATAAACATGAATATTATGTTGTAATTCGGGATTTGATCAATCAATAAATCTACCACTGCATAAATTACATATCCAACTAAAAAAACGCCAAGTATAACAGATAATGATAGAAAAGATTTTAATTTACTTTTTATTAAATACTTTTTTAAAATCAAAGTAAAAAGTATAAGGTATCCTGAAGTTAATAAGCTAATAGCATTAAAATATTTATTATAATCGTAAAAACTTATTATATTAAGAATAAGAAAAGCCAGTAAAGCTATTAAAAATTTAGGATCAGCTTTCTTTTTAGTTATACTTAAATATTTAAATATTAATATTAGAATAACTATAGGAGAGATATAAATCAAATCTTTTCTAGAAGTAAGTGAGACACTCATTATCAATGCTGCTATTACAGCAATAAAAAAAAGGATGTCAAAAAAAGAAGATTTAATTTTAAACATTACAAAATGTAATAGATTACACACAAATATACTTAAATGTTAATCAGCATATACATGTTAAGTTAATTTATAATCAGTCTAAAATGAAATAAATTTAAAGTTTAATATATATTTTAGATAAAATTTGATTTAAACAGCTTTAATTTGGCATCTTATTCTTTTATAATTTATAGGAAGAACTTATGATGACGAACAAAATGATTGGTATAGTTGGTGGTGTAGGTAGTTACGCTGGTATTGACTTAATTAAAAAGGTATACGATTTAACCGAAGCGACTTCAGATCAAGACCATTTACCAGTTTCGATGCTCTCTGTGCCTCATAAAATTATTGACAGAACTAAATATCTTTTAGGTGAAACTGAAATAAATCCTGGCATTGCTATAGCAGAAATTATTGCGTCTTTAATCGCTAGTGGATCGTCTATTATTGCTATTCCGTGTAATACAGCACACGCTAAACCAATTTTAAGTTTAATTGAAAAAAGTATACCAGAATCTTGTGTTTTAGTTAATTTAATTGAAGAAGTTGGGCTTCATATTTCTACAAAACATCCAGAGATTACTAAAGTTGGTGTTTTAGGAACCACTGGAACTATTTTAGCAAAAGTCTATCCTGAAGTTCTAGCAAAATACAATATTGAAGTCATTCAACCTTCCGAAGATATTCAGGATTTATTTGTGCATCCTTCTATATATGATACATCTTACGGAATTAAAGCATTTTCAAATCCGGTAAACGAAAAGGCCAAAGAAAACCTAAGTATGGCAGCAACTTATTTGTCTAGAAAAGGCGCACAAGCTGTAATTTTAGGATGTACCGAAATTCCGCTTGCTATTCAATATCAAAAAATAGAAGACAGTTTAATTATTGATGCAACAACCGTTTTGGCTGCTGCTTTAATACGCGAATCTAAAAAAATGGAATTAATAGCTTAACTACTCGTTAAGCTCTAATAGTTGGCGCACAACTTCCACGTTTTAACAACATATATTCGCCATTATTTTTAAACTCTCGTATAGAAGTTCCTGCATATCGCTTAAACGTTTTAGATAAGTGACTTACGTCTGTAAAACCAAGTTCGTCTGCAATTTGGGTTAATGTAAAATCGGAATTTAGCAATCGAATTTCTACAAGTTTCAGCTTCGCTTTAATAATATATTCTCTTAAAGGAATATTTACTTGTTTCTTAAAATATTCACTTACATAAGTCGCAGACATCATAAAAACATCGGCTAAGTTTTCAACTTTAAGTAATTCAGTTTTATCTATGTTTTCATTAATATAGGTTAGCATTTTTGTAATCCTATCATCCGAATTATTTTTAGGAACTTCAAAATAACTTCCTTTTTTTATATTTCGTATTAACAACTCTAAAACACTTGTCATTAAACTAGTTACTAGGTTAACAGATTCTTCACCATAATTTCTAGATTCTTGTAAAATCATAGTTACTAGGCTGTTTAAATGGTTCCTGTCCATTTCATTTTTAATAATATCTCCTGGTAATTGGTTGTAATTAGAGAGTATGTAAGCAGCTTCTTTAAACCATTCGTTTCTATCAATAGTAATTCTGTTTACATTTTTAAAAAACGAATCTGTAAATTTTAAAAACACAAAACGTGTCGGTTTTTCAATAGTAAAAGAATGGCATTTTAATGGTGGTAACAAAAACATGCTGTTTTTTGTATAGTTGTAATCGTTGTAATTAATACACTGCGTACCTTCGCCATCTTTAATTAAAACCAATTCAAAAAAGTTGTTTTTAACAGGACGTTGTTTCCATTCTGTTAATTCTATTTCTTGTATTTCAAAAGGTTTATAGGCTTCTAATACTTGCATAATGATATGTTTTATGGATAATCAAGTACAAATCTAGAGAAATATTGATTTAAAAACTATTAATTCACTATTCAAACCTTTTTAGATACATAATTTTCCTTTTTATCTACCTTAAAACCCTGAATTTCTAGAATTGATTTCACCTAGAAATGTCTATTTTTACAAAAAAAATATCCATTTGTTTTTAAAATACATTCAAAAACATTCTATTTTATCTATTTCTGTAGGTATCATTTTTATTTGCACTTTAATTGTGTTTTTTGCAACCGAAGCAAGTTATAATGCTATTGAAAGGGCCTCATTATGGGTTCGAAATTATTTTGGATACTTCTATTTGTACTTAGGTTTTAGTTGTGTTGTAGCATTGTTATTGGTTGCTTTTTCTAAATACGGAAAAATAAAACTAGGCAAACCAAACGCGAAACCAGAATATTCCCTTTGGTCTTGGATTGCCATGTTATATAGTGCAGGAATGGGATCTGGTATTTTATTAAGAGCAGTACAAGAACCTGTTTTTATGCAACAAAACCCACCTTTTAAATCCAATTTACCTAATGAAACGCTTGCGCTGGAATTTACATTTTACCAATGGGGAATTACAGCTTGGGCATTTTACGGACTATTTGCAGTTATTGTTGGTTATGCCTTGCATGTCAAAAAAAAGAAAGTCAGAATTAGTGCCACTATCGAAGATCGTATTAAAAACAAACCATTAAAAGCAAGTGTAGATATTATCACGATTATCACCACAATTTTTGGATTAATAGCAGCAATTGGTTTAGGGACCACACAAATTAATGGCGGATTAAATCATGTTTTTAATGCTGATTTTGGATTAATTACAACTATAATTCTGTGTGTTTTAATAGCGACAATTGCCTGTTATTCTGCTTGGCAAGGTGTAAATAAAGGGATTAAAATATTTTCAAAATTAAATATTATTGTCACTTTGGTTATTCTATTTTTCATCTTTTTCACTAGTGATGTTAAAGGTATTTTGGTATCCTTTTTTACAGCAACATACCATTATATTATTGACTTTGTACCAATTAGCTTGGCGCTAGGAGATTACAATCCTGGTTTAGAGTTTTTAACCGGTTGGACCTTTTATTATTGGGCTTTTTGGTTAGCTTGGGCACCTTTTACTGGTATATTTATTGCGCGTATTTCTAAAGGAAGAACAATAAGACAATTATTATTAGGCGTGTTAATTATTCCGTCGATCGGAACCTTCTTTTGGTTTTCTGTTTTTGGAGCTTCCGCATTCAATTTAATGGAAACTTGGGGAACTTACGACAACCAATTCGGGAATGTATTTTCTTCTATTTTTGTGTTTTTCGAGCAGTATCCCTTTGCTACCGTTTTAAACATTACTTCTATATTTTTATTAATTAGTTTTTTAATCACTTCTGTTGATTCTGCGGTATTTGTGTTGAGTATGTTTACAGATAATGGCTCTAAAAATCCAAGCAAAACACATCGTGTTATTTGGTCTATCTTCATTTTATTAGCAACCATTGCTTTAATCCTTTTAGGAAACATTAAAGCCAATGTTAATGTTTTAGAGGCTGTGCAGCGTTTATTAATTATAACGTCTTTACCGTTTTCGTTTTTCATCATTATTATGTTTGGCTTTTTTATACAGGATCTAAGGAAAAACAGACTTAATAATGTAGATTTAAAAGAACATTAAAATGGATGTATTCAATCAAACAAATTTATTTTTTACAAAAGAAGTCCGTAAAACAGTATATGATTTACCAGGAGCAGATGTTGTGTTGTTCGAAAATTTCTTCAGCATAGAAGAAAGCAATAAGCTGTATAAAAGCTTACTGGAAAACACACCTTGGCAACAAGAACAAATTACAATTCACGGTAAACTGGTAGATTACCCTAGGTTAACCGCTTGGTATGGCGATATTAGTAAAGACATTAAATACACCAATACTCAAAGTAAAATGCACTTGTGGAATGAGGATTTACTTTTCATAAAAAACAGAATTGAAAAAGAAGTCGATATCAAGTTTACACGTTGTTTACTCAATTATTATCGCGACGGAAAAGACAGTGTAGATTGGCATCAAGATTATAAAGGCGAGCAACGCAAAAATTCAGTAATTGCTTCTGTAACCTTTGGGGCAACCAGAGCTTTTCAACTAAAACACGTCTCTCGTAAAGATTTTAAACGTGTAGATATTCCGCTAGCAAATGGTAGTCTTTTGTTGATGCAAGACGCGACACAAGAAAACTGGAAACATAAAATTCCAAAAACAGCAAAACAAATATCACCAAGAATAAATCTTACATTCAGGTGGATTGCTTAAAATTTTTAAATATTGTATTAATAAAGGTTTAACATTTACTTAATGTAGTTTTAAAAGTTAAAAAACAGTGTTTTTTAGTCTATTTGGGAAAATTTTAAGAAAAAACCTCTATAAAACCTCCTTTTATACCTGTATTACCTTTTTTTGTACAGTAAAAAAATAGGTCTATATATCTAAATTTGCAGTAAAATTAGAATCAACTTAAAAAAATATATAAAAAATGAATTTAAAAGAAATTTTAAACTGGAGATACACAACTAAGGAATACGATGCAACCAAAAAAATATCGGATGCAGATATGGGGGAAATCAAAAATTTACTAAGAATGAGTCCTTCAAGTGTAAACCTTCAACCTTGGCACTTTATAGTTGCTGAGACTACAGAAGGTAAAGCACGTATTGCAAAAGGAACACAAGGCTTTTTTAGTTTCAATGAGCCAAAAGTTACTAATGCTTCGGCTGTAGTTTTATTTTGTGTAAAAACAGATGCTGACGATGCATATTACCAACATATTGCAGATACTGAAGATAAAGACGGAAGATTCCCAAATGAAGATATAAAAAACGGTTTCTTAGGAGCTGTAAAAGCTTTTGCAGGAATTCATAAATACGATTTAAAAGACCTTCAACACTGGATGGAAAAGCAAGTATACCTTAATATTGGTAGCTTTTTATTAGGTGTTGCTAGTTTAGGCTTAGATGCTACACCAATGGAAGGTATTGATGTAAAAGCTTTAGATGAAGAATTTGGATTAAGAGAAAAAGGATACACATCTTTAGTCGCTGTGTCTTTAGGATATCATGCAGCATCTGATTTCAATACTACGGATAAAACACCAAAATCGAGATTAGCTGAAAGCGAAACTTTCACAATAATATAATTTCAAAATTTTCCATTCAGATGAAAGCAATAGGATATAAAGAGAATTTACCAATTGATAATGTAAACGCACTACAAGACATCACTTTAGATACACCAAAAGCAACTGGTAGAGATATTTTAGTGGAAGTGAAAGCGATTTCAGTAAACCCTGTAGATTACAAAATTAGAGCCAACAGACCGTCACCAGATGGAAATTGGAGTGTAATTGGTTGGGATGCAACGGGAATTGTCACTGCTGTTGGAGAAGATGTTACGCTATTTAAAGTGGGTGATGAAGTTTGGTATGCAGGTGATTTTACACGCCAAGGTAGTAATGCAGAATACCAAGTTGTAGATGAACGTATTGTGGGTAAAAAACCTGCAAGTTTATCGTTTTCTGAAGCTGCTGCTTTGCCATTAACTACGCTTACAGCTTACGAAATGTTGTTTCACAGATTACAAGTTTCTAAAGACGATGCCAACAAATCTATTTTGGTTATTGGTGCTGCTGGTGGTGTAGGTTCTATTTTGGTGCAATTGGCTAAAAAGCTAACAAAACTGCACATTATTGGTACCGCTTCTCGCGAAGAAACCACATCTTGGTTAATAGAATTAGGTGCAGATACAGTAATCAACCATAGAAATAAATTGAGTGAAGAGTTTGAAAAATATAGTCTTCCTGCTCCTGAATATGTGGTGAGTTTAAATGCTACTGAACATCACGTAGATGAAATTGTAAAGCTGATTAAACCACAAGGTAAATTCGGATTTATTGACGATCCAAAATCGTTAAACGTGATGCCTTTCAAAGGAAAAGCAGTGTCTACTCATATCGAGTTAATGTTTACCCGTTCTATGTTTCAGACAGATGATATGATAGAACAGCATAACATTTTAAACGAGGTTTCAGAATTAATTGATAACGGAACCGTGAGAACTACTTTAGGTGAAAACTTTGGAACTATAAATGCTGAAAACCTTAGAAAAGCACACGCTTTTTTAGAAACAGGAAAAGCTAAAGGTAAAATTGTTTTAGAAGGATTTTAAAATCAATAGGTTAGATAATAAGGGTACGTCACTTCGAGTGAATTTTGAGGTACGAAAAATTTGTATCAAGAAGCCTAATAGATAAGATTGGTTCTCGATATAAAATTCTGAAAATAGAATTTCACTCGAACTGACAAACTAACTATTAATCGAAGTTCAAGAATGTCACTTCGAGTGTTTTTATTGAAATAAAATGGAAATAAAAATGTATCGAGAACTTAGGTACACGCTTGTTTTTCGATACTAATAACATTTAAAATAAATCTTTCGAACTGACGTATTTAATAAAATAAAGAAATGAAAAAAACAATAGCAGCACTAGCTGTAACAGCATTATTTGCCAGTAACACAGCAAATGCACAAGTAAATACAATAGATTCTGTAGCCACATCAAAAGTGCAACATTTCAATTTTGACGATATGGAATCGGAAACCATCGGGAAAGGCATAAAACGCAAATGGTTTCACGGAGAAAAAGGACAAATGACGATTTTCAATTTAGAAAAAGACGCGCATATTCCTTGGCATAAACACCCAAACGAGCAAATTACGTATATTATGTCTGGTAAGGTTAAAATAAAAACCATTATTGACGGAAAAGAAACATTTGTAGAAGTTGGAGCAGGAGAAGTTATTGTTTTTCCTGAAAATGTACCTCACGAATTTTGGGCTTTAGAAGAAACTGTAGATTTAGATGTGCACGTTCCTGTGCGTGAAGATTGGTTGTCTAAAGAGCTACCAGATTATTTAAAAAAGACAGAAAAACAAGATTAGCGCGTCACTTCGAGTGAATTTTGAGTTATTGAAAATCAAAATATATTTTGATTGAAGATATAAGAAATTTGTATCGAGAAGTCATAAAATCAAAAATTCTCGATACAAAATTCTGAAAAGAATTTCACTCGAACTGACATCATTAATTTAAACATAGAACAAAATGAAAAAAAATATCTTAATCGCATTAGCATTAGTCGCAGGCTTTTATGCAAATGCGCAAACACCAACAACAGATGATGCAAAATCTGTAAATGAAGTAGTAACCGCAGACAATGTAGAATGGGGATGGTTAAATCCATTACGAGGCGATAAAAGTCCGGCTGCAGGAAAATTATGGGGAGATCGTACCAAAAACGGACCAGCAGGTTTTTTAGTAAAATTCAATAAAGGATTTTCTTCGCCACCACACATTCACAACATTACCTATCGTGGAGTAGTAATTCAAGGTTTATTACATAACGATGATGAACAAGCAGCAAAACAATGGTTGCCAGCAGGTTCTTATTGGCAACAACCAGCAGGTGAAGCACACATAACTGCTGCAGATGGTCAGGAAAATATGGCTTTTTTAGATATTCAAGAAGGACCGTATTTAGTAAAACCAACTTCAGAAGCTTTTGATAATGGAGAGCGTCCAATCAATGTAGATAAATCGAATATGGTTTGGTTAAATGCCAACGATATAGAATGGGTAGCTGCAAAAAGTAATGTAGAAACTGCTTTTTTATGGGGAAGTCACGAAAACAATCAATTGCGTGCAACGCTTTTAAGATTACCAGCAGGTTTTAAAGGAAAAATTAAAAATTTGAGTCCGAATTTTAGAGCTGTTGTTATTTCTGGAGGATTAACACACCAGTTTTCTAAAAAAGGAGATAAAAATGAATTAGCGCCTGGATCTTATTTTGGAGTCGAAGAAGATTCGAAATCTATTATTACTACAGATCAAGAAACTGTGATTTACATCCGTAGTAACGGAGATTTTAAAGTCAAGTAATTATGAAAAAACATATTAATAATTGAATCCCTAATTATTGATTAATAGCAGGAAAAAGCCACGATAATCTGTGGCTTTTTCTATTTTAAATAAGTTGTAACTTTATAAAAAAAAATATTATGGCCAGAACGATCATCGAAAACATTGTAATTGCGAAATATCAAGAGCAAACTTTTTTTGAGTTTTGTAAATACACAACCATTCGTTTTTTTGAAATTGTTTATTTTGAAAAAGGGTCAGGAACCATAAAAATTAACGGTAAAACGGTAAATTATTCAGCTAATAGCATTTTTGTATTTATCCCTGATGATATTTATATTGTTAATCCTGAAACAGCAACCACAACTGTAGCTATTAAATTTTTAAAGAGTTTTTTCAGAAATACGACTTCACAAAACGAAACACTTCCCGTGAATGATTGGTTTCGTAAAATTGAAGAAATATTAAATAGTGAAAGTCACGAACTTCGCGAAATGCAGTTTGAAACCGATGCAGATCGTTCGCATTTAGTCGCTTTAGTAAATATGGTGGCTACCGAATATTTAAACAAACAGTCTTTCGATATCTTCATTATTCAGAATTCATTGTCCGTTATTTTACATTTAATTGCACGAAATATTCAGTTTATCAATGGATCCGATTCTGTAAAAGAAATTAAATCTTCAAAAATTCAGCAAATCATAAATTATATCCATTCCAATATTTATAATTCTGAATTATTATCTACTAAAAGTTTGGCAGAAGAATTTCATATGGCAGATAATTACATCAGTGAATATTTCAAAAAACATACCGATGTTTCTTTAAAAAAGTACATCATCAACTACAAATTAAAACTGGTTGAAACCAGACTAAAATATACCGACTTGCAATATTCTGAAATAGCACTCGAGCTTGGATTTACAGATTCTAGTCACTTAAATAAGACATTTCAGTCTTATAGGGGTACTACTCTTAGTGCTTTTAAGGCAAGTCTAAGTTTATAGGTTACTTAATTGTATTAAAACCTTATTTTTTACCAATACCACTTCGTTTTCTACCAAAAGAAGCCTCTATCTCTATTTTAAATTTGCAGTGTTAATAATAATTACACAAAGAATTTAAAACAGGATATTATGGACTACAAGAACTTTCAAACATTTACAGCAAAACAAAACGGAGGAATTCTGACTGTGGATATCAACTTTGGACCTGTCAATGTACAAGGACAGGAAATGCTGGCAGATCTAAGCAGTTTATGTTTACGATTAGAGCGCGATAGAAGCGTAAAAGTTGTGGTTTTTGAATCTTCAAATCCAGAGTACTGGGTATGTCATTATGATACCAACTTATTAAAAGATATGTCTACCGAGGCTGTACCAAGAAACGAAGTACAGTTATTAGACTTACAAGCAATTTTAGAAAGATTAAGCAATGTACCACAAGCAACCATTGCCAAAATTGAAGGTTTTGCTAGAGGTGGCGGACACGAAATGGCATTGGCTTTAGACATGCGTTTTGCAGCTAGAGGAAAAGCAAAATTTATGCAAATGGAAGTTGGTATGGGAATTTTACCTTGTGGTGGTGGAGCGTCGCGCATGGCTAGGCAAGCAGGTTTAGGTAAAGCATTAGAAATAATATTAGGTGCCAAAGATTGGGATGCAGATGAAGCTGAAAAATATGGAACCATAAACAAAGCTTTAGACGCAGATGAAATTGGTGCTTATGTAGATGCTTTAGCACAACGTATATCACAATTTCCAGCAGATGCTATTGCAGCTTCTAAGCGTGCAGTTTATGCATCTATAGATTTACCAATAAAAGAAGCTTTAAAAGAAGAAGCGTATCAATTGTTTCAAGCGACAAGCAAAACACCAGCGGTAAAACGTTTTCAATATGCATATGATAATGGAGCACAATTTGACCACGACAACCAAAAGAACTGGGAACAAATGGTTATGGATATTCAAGAAGTAAATTAAAAACAAAACAAAGAATCAGAACGCTTCTTTTTTCAAGTAGAGGCATTTTTTAAACTCAATTTAATAAATAAAATTTTAAAGAAAATGAAACATTTATTCAGTATTTTAACATTAGTAATATTGACTTTAAACTTTGGTTGTAATACCAAATCAAAGTCAAAAAACACAGAATCTTCAACTACAGAAGTTAAAGCAAATACTAAAGGAACCGCTTTATTAACACCAAGGTTACTTTTAAACTTACCGGAAACTTTTAACTCGCCAGCAAGTGGTGATTTGGATAGCGAAGGAAATGTAATTTTCACATCTCCTAACTTACATAATGAGGTTTTAATTAAAGCTGGTTTTATGCAAAAACCTGCAATACCAACTATTGGTAAAATTGATAAGAACAATACACTAAGTACTTGGTACACTTTTAAACCAGAAGACATGGATGTTAAGAGTGGAACAGTAGTTCCATTTGGATTGGACTTTGGCCCAGATGGTAACACATATGTAATTGATATGCAATTATGGGCTGGTGGCGATTCTAGAATTATTAAAATCACGGTTGAAAATGGCGAAGTTGCTAAACTAGAAACTGTTGTTACCGGTTTGTCTTTCCCAAACGGATTGGTTTGGAAAGGGAACGATTTATTTATCTCTGATACTGTTTTAGGTGAAACTGAAGATGGTAAGCAAATAAGTGGTGTTTATAAAGTTAATATAGATGAGCTAAACGCTGATAAACCATTAGTAATTAGCAAGTTTGTGAATTTAGAATCGAAAGATGCACACCTTTTTGAAACATTCATTTCTAGTGGTGTTTTAAAATTTGGAGCTAACGGAATTACAATTGCTGGTGACGGTAATTTATATACAGGAATTATGGAAGATGGTTCGGTATTTAAAACCACTATGGATGCTGATAATAATAAAATAGCAACGTCAGAATTTACAAAAGGAATGATTGCTACCGATGGTTTAAAATGGGATGCAAGAAGTAATAAATTTTACATCACAGATTTATTCGCAAATGCAGTTTATAGCATAGATATGAAGGGTAATCTAGAACTGTTGGCAGAAAATGGAAACACCGATGGTGCCGACGGAAAACTAGATGGTCCTGGCGAAGTAATCATCAGAGGGAATGAAGCTATTGTTTTAAATTTTGATGCTGCTTTTGGCGCTCCAAATATGGTAAACACTACGCCAGATGCGCCTTACACCATTTCAGTTTTAGATTTAAAAGAATAAGAAAAAAACAAATCGTATTTCAAATAAAACAAGAATATGAAAACAAATAATAACATTGCTTGGACGGTAAATGGTAAAATAAAGAATAAAGTCTAGTACAATGTTGTTTGGTAATATTACTCAAAAACTAGCACCTGCAATAGCAGGAGCAACAACAAGAATAATACGTTACAGTGGATTTATAAATTAAAATAATAATAACAAAATAAAAAAAATAGATATGAAAGCAATGTTACTAAATGAATACGGAGAAAGTGCAAATTTCGAAGTTTCAGAAATAGCAAAACCAGAAGTAAAAGCAAATCACGTATTAGTAAAAATAGCAGCATCTAGTGTGAATACTATTGACATGATGATTAAAAATATGGGGTCAGATTTACCATTATCACCAGCTGCACCAGCCTTATTAGGTATGGATTTCTCAGGAACAGTTGAAGCTGTTGGAGAAGGCGTAACAGGATATAAAGTAGGCGATGAAGTTTATGGTTGTGCTGGCGGATTAGCAGATTTACCTGGTACATTAACAGAATATATTGTTGCAGATAGTAACTTAATTGGTCACAAACCAAAAGACTTGACTATGCGCGAAACTGCAGCCTTACCTTTAGTTGCTATTACAGCTTATGAGGGGTTAACAAGAGCTGGCGTAAAAGCAGGGCAAAAAGTATTGGTACACGGTGGATCTGGTGGTGTTGGTCACTTAGCAGTACAATTAGCCAAATACTTTGGAGCAGAAGTTTTTGCAACAGGAACAGGCGATAAACAAAAAGCTATTGTTGAAAAATTTGGAGCAACCTTTATTGATTTCAAAACTGAAAAAGTAGCAGATTACACTGCAAAATATACAGATGGCGGTTTTGATGTTGTTTTTGATACCGTAGGTGGTACTAACCTGACTAACTCTATGGAAGCAGTTGCTTTAAACGGACATATTTCTACAACGGTTTCTTTATTAGAAATAGATTTAACTCCGTTGCACTTTAAAGGAGCATCATTACACGTAGTTTTTATGTTAATCCCAATGTTACACAACTTCAAAAGAGAAAAACACGGTAATATTTTAGAGACTTTAGCTAAAATTTCTAACGAAGGACATTTAACGCCAATTGTGGACGAAAATAGATTTTCATTTGAACAAGTTGCTGATGCTTATGCGCATTTAGGAAGCGGAAAAGCTATTGGGAAAGTAGTGGTTGAGAATTAAAAATAATTTGGGTTTTAATAAAATCCTTTTAAGTTGATTAGTAGTTTTAAAATGCCTCTATATAGAGGCATTTTTTATATTATAAATAGAAACCTTGAAATTTACCTATAAACCCATTTTTACTACTACTAAAACAATCCATTTCCTATTAACTTTGTAGTATGAAAATTGATAGACAAGCGTTTTATAATTTCATCAAGAAAAACAAAAAATATAAACATTATGAATAAAACAATATTAATCACAGGAAGCACAGACGGAATAGGGAAACTAACCGCTTTAAAACTAGCCAAAGAAGGTAATACAGTATATATTCACGGTAGAAGTGAAGCTAAAGTAAACGCTGTGGTTTCGGATATTAAATTAGTATCGAATAACGATAATGTAAAAGGATTAGTTGCAGATTTTTCAGATTTAAAGGCAGTTAAAAATTTAGCGCAACAAATAAATAAGGAGATTCCTAAACTAGATATTTTAATTAACAATGCAGGGATTTTCAAAACAGCCTCAGTAAAAACGGATGCTGGTTTAGATATTAGAATGGCTGTGAATTATCTGGCGCCATATATTTTAACGGAAAATATTTTACCAGTTTTAGAAAAAGGTACAGAAACAAGAATAGTTAATTTAAGTTCAGCTGCGCAATCTACTGTTAAAAAAGGCATATTAACAGGAGACGTTACCATCAATGCGAGCGATGCCTATGCGCAAAGTAAATTGGCATTAACCATGTGGAGCTTTCATTTTGCAAAACAACATCCTAATATTACAACAATAGCTGTAAATCCAGGATCGCTATTAAATACTAAAATGGCTAAAGAAGCTTATGGTCAACATTGGTCTCCAGCAGAAAAAGGAGTGAATATTATTTATGATTTAGCAACTTCTGATGCTTATAAAGACGCTTCTGGTAAGTATTTTGATAATGATAAAGGAGATACTATAGGTCGTTTTGCTCAGGCACATCCAGATGCTTATGATGAGGCTAAAATTGAAACCTTGTTAGATATAACCAACAGTTTGGTTTAAAAGTTAAATTTAATTGTTAAATTATAGAAAATTTATTTTTTTGTTAAAAGATATTTAAGTTTTTGTACGATTAATTTCAAACTAAATGGATAACCTAATTACCTTTTCTATTGCTGTTTTTACAGCATTTTTTGCAATAACAAACCCAATTTCAAATATGACGGTTTTTTTATCCTTAACTCAAGGTGCAGATAAAAAAACAAAGCATGATATAAACAGACGTTCAAATTTTATAGCATTTATTATAGTTGCTGTTTTCGTACTTTTAGGTAAGTATATTTTCGAGTTATTCAATATTAGTATTCCTGCTTTTAAAATTACTGGAGGCATATTAATTTTTTTCATAGGTTTTGATATGTTACAATCTAAAACATCCAATGTAAAAACCATAGATAATGTAGATATAGATGAAAACATAGCTGTTTCACCATTAGCAATTCCAATATTAGCTGGACCAGGAACTATTGTAACTGCTATGAATTTTGTCGCAAATGTAGAAACTGTACATATAATCTTAGTGATTTCTATTTTTGGTTTAATGAGTTTATTAACTTATTTCACTTTTAGGTTAAGTGATATAATTGTCAAAATTTTTGGTAATAATGTAATTTCTGTTATTGGAAAAATTATGGGATTAATTATAGCTATAATAGGAACAGGTATGATTATTCAAGGTATAAAGTTGTCTTTCAATTTAATTACCTAAAATATACTAAAACTGTAATTTTAAATCTTAAATTGAAGTTATTTCAAAATATGAAAAAAATTCTAATTCTTTTTGCTCATCCAAAATTTGAAAAATCTAGAGCTAATTTGGCTTTAATCAACCATATAAAAGATAAAGAAAATGTGACGCTTCATGATTTGTATGATGAGTATCCCGATTTTCATATAGATGTACCTAGAGAGCAGAGACTTTTACAAGATCACGACATTATTATATGGCATCATCCGTTTTATTGGTACAGTTGTCCGCCTTTAATGAAACAATGGATTGATATGGTTTTAGAATTTAATTGGGCTTATGGTCCAGAAGGAAAAGCTTTGCACAATAAAACGTGTTTAAATGCCATAACAACTGGTGGATCCAAAGAAGTGTATTGTTCAGCAGGATATAACAGCTTCACGGTTGAGCAATTTTTAAGACCCTTTGAGCAAACTGCAAATTTATGTGGCATGTCCTATTTCCCGCCATTCGCAGTAATGGGGACTCATAATCTTTCCGATGAAAAATTAAATGATTACAAAATTAATTATGGTAAATTAATAGATTTGCTTCAAGCCGATTTAACGCTACATGATTTTGAGAAAAAATCATTTATTAATGACATTCCACAACTTAAAATCACTTAAAATATGACTGGAAGTTTACTTTTTGAAGCCATAGTGTTTTTAGCAGGAGCGATTATATGTGTTTCTATTGCCAAACGATTAGGATTAAGTTCTGTTATTGGTTATTTATTAGCAGGTGTATTAATTGGACCTTATGTATTAGGTTTTATTGGAGAGGAAGGTCAAGATATTTTATATTTCGCAGAATTTGGTGTCGTAATGATGCTATTTCTTATTGGGTTAGAAATTGAACCTAAAAACTTCTGGAATATGCGTAAAACCATACTCGGAATGGGAGGAATACAGGTAGGTGGAACCATGTTGTTAACCTATTTACTATTCACCTTTTTGGGATATGAATGGGAAGTCGCATTAGTAATTGCTATGGCTGTAGCATTATCGTCCACAGCTATTGCTATGCAAACCATAAAAGAAAAAGGCTTGATGGATACTACCTTTGGGACTTCCGCATTTTCTATTTTATTATTTCAAGATATAATCGTGATTTTTATGATTGGTGCTATGCCTTTATTATCTAATTTTAAAACAGAAGCACAAACCAATAATCACAGTGAATCTTTAAGTCTAATAGAGAGTTTACCACTTGGGCTGCAAACAATAGCTATTATTCTATCGGTAGCTGTTATTATTGCTTTAGGACGCTATATAATTGTGCCAATGTTAAGAAAAGTTGCTAAAACGGAAGTAAGAGAATTACTTATAGCTGCAGCATTCTTAATTGTTTTTGGTATATCTTTTATTATGGAGTTAGTAGGTATTAGTCCTGCTTTAGGTGCTTTTTTAGGTGGAGTAGTACTATCTAACAGTGAATTTAAACATGAATTAGAAAGTACATTAGAACCTTTTAAAAACTTACTACTAGGTTTGTTTTTTATGGCAGTTGGAGCTTCTATTAATTTTATAGTAATAGCAAAAAGTCCGCTTACTATTGGAGGCGTTTTAATAGCAATTGTGGTATTAAAAGCAGTCGTTTTATTTATTACTGGTCGTGTTTTTAATCTAAAAATAGATCAAAAGTTACTTTTAACTTTCAGTTTAGCACAAGTTGGAGAATTTGCTTTTGTATTGTTATCTTTTGCTTTTGGACTTAATATTTTGGAGCAACAACAAATGGATATGCTCTTAGTTATTACAGCTCTAAGTATGGCATTAACACCAATTTTAAGTATAATTAACGAGCGCTTTATACTCCCAAAGGTAGGTACTAAAGAATCAATTAAACGACCTATGGACCATATTGCAAAATCTCAAAAAATAATTTTAGTTGGGTTTGGTAATTTTGGAAGTACAGTTGGTCGCTTTTTAAGGTCACATGGTGTGGAAGCTACAGTATTAGATCAGGATTCAAATCGTGTTGATTTTTTACGTAAAATGGGATTTGAAGTGTATTATGGTGATGCAACACGTTTAGATTTATTAGAATTTGCAGGAATTGCAGAGGCTAAAATATTAATTATTGCTACCAACAAATTAAGTGTAACTAAAGCTATTAGTAAAATTGTAAACGAAAAATATCCACATATACAGCTCATGATTCGGACTAAAAATAGAGAAGATGCGTACGAATTGTTAAACCTTGGACTTGAAAATTTTTATAGAGAATCGCTGGACACTTCTTTATCATTAGCTAGTGATGTATTGCATAAGCTAGGATTTAGAAAATACACCCTTAATAGACAGGTTAAAAACTTTATTAAATACGACGAAACTAGTTTAAGACGCTTGGCAAAAGGACCTAAACGTGATGAAGATTATATATTTAAAGCAAGAAAAGAGCTTAAAGAACAAGAAGAATTGTTAGATGCAGATTTTAAAAGAGGTATTGTAGATTTTGATAACCATTGGGACAGCGAACATATTAGAAAAGCATTAGAAAATTTTAATACTAAAATGTAATGCCAAAGGATATTCCTCAAATTGTTTTTAATTCTCAAAAACCAAATAATAGCGGAATTGAAATTTTATCTATTGAAAACCTTGCCAATAGAAAAGACCAAGTCGTAAGTCATCATCCGGAAAAAGCACACCAAGTAGCTTTTAATATGATTGTATTGTATACTGCAGGAGAAAGTAAACAATTGGTGGATTTTGTATGGCACACGGTTAAAAAAAACACGATAATACATATATCTAAAGGTCAAATTAATGCCTTTCAGTTTACTAAAAATCTTAAAGGTTACATCTTGTTGTTTACTGAAGATTATCTTTTAAAACAGATTAATGCGTTACCAAAAAATGAATTAATTAGATTATTTAATGCGCACTTGTTTTCTCCAATTATTCAAGTACCAATAGACTCTAATGTGGTTCATTATATTGAATTATTATTTGAAGAATACCATAATCAGAAAGAAGATTATAATCAAGAAAACACTTACAAATCCCTTCATAATATAATATTTTCAAAATTAGAACGCTTAAAACAATATCAAACAATTCATTTAAAACAATCTAAACTGCTTAATACTTTTTTAGATTTTAAATCTCTTTTAGACCTTCATTTTAAAACTAGTAGGAATGCAGATTTTTACGCAGAAAAGCTTAATATTACCTACAAACACTTAAATACTATATGTAAAGCTACAATAGCTATTACTGCAAAGCAATTTATAGATCAATTTGTGGTGTTAGAAGCTAAACGATTACTTATAAACTCTGAAATAAAAAGTACAGAATTAGCTTATTCATTGGGCTTTGAAGAGTCTACAAACTTTGTAAAATACTTCAAGAAGCATACAGGGTTTACACCAAATAAATTCAAAAAACACTATTTGTAATTTTAGGTTCGATATTTACCATTTTTACACTCATATTCATCTTTAACATAATCTTGTTAAATCTTAAATTTGTTCACTTAAAGACCTGTAAACAAGTAAGAACCAAAAAATAACAAAATTATGAAATATCTATTAATTCTATTAACAAGCTTTACCTTATTAAGTTTTTCAAAAAAAGAAAACGACAAAAATTCTTATGTTATTGAAGTAACAACTTATAAAATTAAAGCCTCAGTAAGTACAGAAAACTACTGGATTGAAGACGCAAAAGTAGACACTAATTACACAAGTAAACAACCTGGTTATATAAGTAGAGAAAGTGCATACAACGAAGAAACAAAAACGTTTTTGGTCGTAGCCAAATGGAAGTCAATGAAAGATGCTGAAGCTTCTATGACAAAATTTATGAAAGATGAATCTGTAGCAAAATTTGCAAACATGATTGATGGTAGCACTATGAAAATGTCTCGTTACTTAGTAAAGTAAAAAAAATGATTGATAGCAAACATAAAAGGTTACCTATGGTGGCCTTTTATTATTTAAATAAATTAAATCTATTAATAATTAAAAAAAAATCTAATGTCAGACATAAAAACATGCCCAACTTGTGGTGCAAAAGCAAAATATAAAGTTAAAGAAACTGTTGAAGTGTATGAAGCAGTTCAAGATGAGGATGCTTTTAAAAAAATAGAACAACTTAAAAAAGCTATGCAAAAATTTAAGGATAAAGCAGAAGCTTTACAAAAAGAGATAGAAGCATTAAAATTTAAAAACTAAACAACTTATGGATATTCAAAAAAACAAAGAGAATGCTATTGCTTTCTATAAAATGGCATATGAAGGCAATCCAACAAAAGCAGTAGAACTGTATGTTGGAGAGCAGTATATACAACATAATCCTATGGTTGCAGATGGACCTCAAGCATTTATTGATTATTTTAATCGCATGCAAAAAGAATATCCTGTAAAGTCTATGGATTTTGTCAGAAGTGTTGCTGAAGGGGATTTAGTAGCTTTACATACGCATCAAATTTGGCCAGATAATGACCAATACGTCACTATGGATTTTTTTAGATTTAATGCTGATGGAAAGATCGTGGAGCATTGGGATAGCATTCAGCAAATACCAGAAAAATCGGCTCACAATAATACCATGTACTAATATTTAAAAGTAGTTGTAAAACATTAAAATTAGCACGTAGTTATTATTTTAAGTAGTAAAATATTAGAAAGTGGTAGCAAAATAAATTTATAATGAAAATAGCAGTAACAAGCGCAAGTGGTAAGTTAGGGACTTCAATAATTAAAAATCTTATTCAATTAATAGGAAAGGACAATATTGTAGGTATTGCAAGAACACCAGAAAAAGCAAAATTTTTAGGTGTACCAATCAGAGAAGGAGATTACAACAATCAAAAACAATTTGTAAATGCTTTAAAAGGTATAGATGTTTTATTATTGGTTTCTGGTATGGATGCACCAGAAAAACGTATAATTCAGCACCAAAATGTTATTGAAGCAGCAAAGCAAAATGGTGTTAAAAAAATTGTTTACACAAGTATTGTTGGTGCAGAAACTGGAAATGCTTTTAGTCCTATAGTACAAACTAATAGACAAACAGAAAAAGATGTGCAAAACTCAGGTTTGGATTGGGTTATTGGTAGAAACGGAATTTACATTGAGCCCGATTTAGAATATATCGATACTTATGCAAAAGAAGGCAAAATTACTAATTGTGCAGCGTCTGGCAAGTGCACGTATACCAGTAGGGATGAGCTAGGGTTTGCTTATGCAAAAATGTTAACCCAAGACAAGCATAATAATAAAATTTACAATCTTGTTGGAGAGGCTATCACACAAAGTCAATTGGCAACATATATAAACCAAGTTTATGGCACAAATCTTATATTTAACTCTGTTACAGTTGAAGATTATGCTAAAGAAAGAAAAGCAGCATTAGGTAACTTTATAGGAACTGTTATTGCAGGAATTTATGAAGGCATATTAAATGATGCTTACAACGTGTCTTCAGATTACGCTAAAGCTTCCGGAAGACCACATAAATCTACACTTTCCATAATTAAAGCGTTTAAAAATAATAGTTAAAATTCAAATAGTGTGTAAGTAATAACGCTAAAGTCGACTTAACCACAGTTAATAAGGCATAATGTCCATATTATAAATAGTCTGTTACAATCATTTTATTTAAATTTGAGTATCATGGTTAGACTTTAAAGCAGTAATTTAAAATATAGTAGACACAAAAAGTACAACTCAAAACATCATGATGTATTAAATATATATGAGTATTACAGCACATTTTATACAGGTCAGATCGCAAACAGTATCGTTTTGTAGTCATTTAAATGTTGAAGACTATTCAATTCAAGTTGTAGCATTTGCTAGTCCTCCAAAATGGCACTTAGCACATACGACTTGGTTTTTTGAAGAGTTTATTTTAAAACCTTTTTTACCCAATTATAAAACGTTTGACGCTAATTATGGCTTTCTATTTAATAGTTACTACAATACATTAGGCACACGTGTTTTGCAGTCTAATCGAGGTAATATGTCTAGACCAGTTACTAGCGATATTTTAGATTACAGGAATTATGTAGATAAAAATGTATTAAAACTTTTAGATCAAAACTCTAGTAAGGAATTAACAGATTTAATTGTTTTGGGATTAAATCATGAGCAGCAACATCAAGAATTACTGATTACTGATGTAAAATATATGTTTGGTCACAATCCACTATTTCCGGTTTATAAAAAAGATTATAATCATTTAAAAGATCATAATATAGCTTTGGACACAACCAAAATTAATGAAGGAATCTATCAAGTTGGTTACCAAGGACAGGATTTTTGTTATGATAACGAACTAGGAGTACATAAAGTGTTTATTAATGATTTTGAAATAAATAATTTTTTAGTTACAAATGGTGATTATATAGCATTTATGGAAGCTGGAGGTTATTCCGATTTTAACCTTTGGTTAGATGAAGGTTGGTCTTGGGTAAACAAAAACAACATAAACGCACCTTTATATTGGTTTAAAATAGATGAAATTTGGCATTACTATACCTTATCAGGTTTACAACCAGTAGACAAAAATGCTATTTTAGGTCACATTAATTTTTATGAAGCTAATGCTTACGCAGAATGGAAAGGGATGCGATTACCAACAGAGTTTGAATGGGAAGTAGCGTCTAACACATTGCATTGGGGAAAACGTTGGGAATGGACAGCAAGTGCCTATTTACCATATCCTAATTTTGAAAAAGCAAATGGAGCTGTAGGTGAGTATAACGGAAAATTTATGAGTAACAAAATGGTATTACGTGGCGCATCTGTAGCGACATCTCAAAACCATAGCAGGAATACGTACAGAAATTTTTTCAACCCACTAGAGCGTTGGCAATACACAGGAATTAGATTAGTAAAATAATACATGATACAACAATTTAAAGACGCAGTAAACAACGGTTTAAGCGCACAACATAAAAACTTACCTTCAAAATATTTTTATGATAAAAAAGGTGATGCCCTTTTTGTCCAAATTATGGGTTTACCAGAATATTATCTGACTAGAGCAGAGCATGATATTTTTAAAAACCAAACGTCTAATATTATAGCATCTTTAAAATTAAAGAAAGACACTTATTTTGAATTAATAGAGTTAGGTGCTGGAGATGGTACAAAAACTAAAGAGCTCCTTAAATTGCTAAGTCAAGAAGGTTTTGATTACAGTTATCTTCCTATTGATATTTCTCAAAACGCATTAGATAATTTAGAAAGTACCCTAAAAACAGAATTACCTGCTATTTCTGTTAAGACAAAACAAGGTGATTATTTTGAGGTTTTAGAGTCTTTAAAGCATAGTAAACATCCTAAGGTAATTCTATTTTTAGGATCTAATATTGGTAATATGAATGATGCTATTGCATCAATTTTTATGCAAAACCTAAGCGCTAATCTAAACCTAGGAGACAAACTTTTTTTAGGAGTAGATTTAATTAAATCTGAAGACATTGTTTTGCCTGCTTATAATGACAGTCAAGGTGTAACAGCAGCTTTTAATTTAAATTTATTAGACCGAATTAATAAAGAATTAGATGCCGATTTTAACAGAAACAACTTTATACACACACCAACTTATAATGAAAAAGAAGGTATTGCCAAAAGCTACATAACAAGTACCATAAATCAAGACGTCCATATTAAAGCGATAAATAAAACGTTCAGCTTTGTTAAAAACGAAAAAATTCATTTAGAAATTTCGAGAAAATATAATGATGAAATTCTAAATAATATTATCACCAATACTCAATTCATTATAAAAAATAAATTAAGCGATAGTAATAACTATTTTGCTAACTACATCCTTGAAATAGAATGAACACATTAGGCGTATTGGGACTTGGAAGTTATTCTACATTGTTTTACATAAAAACGCTTAATGCTATGTATAACAAAAAATACGGTGGATTTAGCACATGTCCTTTTACACTGTTAAATGTAGATTTTGATGCAATAAATAAGCTGTTACCAAATACGTCCAATACCTTAGATACTATTGTAAAAACGCATTTAAATACACTTGACGCTTTAAAAGTAGACAATATTATAGTTCCAAATATTACCTTACATGAAACTATAGATAGGTTACAAATTAAAACCAATGTAATACACGCTATACAAGAAACAATTTCCAAAATTACTAGAAGTAATCATGTTAATACCACCATTTTTGGCACATTATATACCATGCAGTCCAACTACGTAACATCTCAATTTACTGCGCGAAACATTAATATTATTAAGGCTTCTGATGCAGATATGCAACTAATAGATAATTTAAGAATAGCTGTTTACAATGGTGATGCAAATCCTAAGCAGTTAAATATATTTAATGATTTGCTTAATAAGTACACCAAAAATGGAATTGTAGTTTTAGCATGCACAGAGTTATCTGTTATTAATACCTCAAGCTCTAAGTTAGTTTATGATATGGCCAGAATACAGATACAAGCAGCTATAAAATCGATTTAATACCATTGTTTTTTCTTATAAATCACTTTTGGTTTTAAGAATATAAAATCAAAAAGACACCTAATAATATCCCAAATAAAGGAACAAGTTTTTTGCGTTTATTATGTTCTTTAAAAATAATACCTCCAATTACAACTGCAATTATAAGTTGACTTCTTTTTATAGCAGATAATAACATGATTAATGCATCAGGATCTTGTAGTGCTTTAAAGTAAAAATAATCTGCTGCTTGTAATAAAATACCAACAGCAATAATAGTCCAACGCCATTTAAACGCTTGTCGTTTAGCTTTATACGGAAACCACGTAATAGATAAAATAACTATTAAAATTAGGATGGTATACCAACAAAACCAAAATTGCAACGTTTGAGGGTTAAGGCTTAAACTCTGGATCAAAAATTTATCATATAAACCGCTAGATGCACCTAAAAATGTTGCTCCAATAATAGCAAAGATCCATTTGTTTCTTTTAAATATAATACCTTCTTTTTTACCAATTCTAGAGTAGAGGATAACAGAAAATATGATAAGAAAAAAACCTATCCATTGTAAAAACTTAGGCGTTTCGTTATAAATAATTATGGCACCAATAAAAGTAAAAAAAGGACCTGCGGATCGGATTGGTGTAACAATAGTTATGGGTAAGTGTTTTAACGCTTGATAGGCTAATATCCATGACGCAGCCATAATCATTGATTTGATAAATATAAAACCATGCGTTTGCCAAGGAATACTAGTAATATAAAATCCTAAGTTTTTGGTTTCCTCTGGAAAAAAAACAGAACCAATAAAAAACGGAAGAATAAATAAAAAGCCAGAGCCAATAGTACCTAAAAGTACGGGAAAAACCTCATTACCTTGTACTGCATGCTTTTTACACAAATTATGTAATCCTAAAAAAAGAGCTGCTAATAAACCTAAATACATCCACATGCTGCGAATATAGTTTTTTAACAGATTTTGAAATACTAAAACTGATATTTTTAAACGTTTTGCACAGTCAAAAATTAAATTTTAATCAAAAAAATATATTTTAAATTTGATAAGATTTTTACTACAACGGACTTTTTTACTGTTAATCGTTTGAATGGAATTTCCTACTAATAATGCAAACACTTTTTTTCGGTTTTATGACTAATTTAACTTTTATGCATTTACTAGCTAAGCACTAAAAACATTGGACTTAAAACATATTTAAACATAATTAATTAACGATTCTACACTCTAATTCAAAAACATTATTATTTCGATAATTGTGGGTTTTGACAGCTAATTATTTCAATAAAATTTTTGTCTTTTATTGATTTCAATTGTTGTTAATTTGCCGGCTTAATTAATTTTTAAAATAAAAAATAATTTGAATATGAAACAGTATTACAACATTTTATCATTAACACTTATACTAGTATTTAGTATGCAATTTTCTTTTGCACAAAACACAGAAAAGACTTGGTCTTTTGAAACTGGTTTTACTGCAATTGATGTTTATCCTGTAGGAGAAGATTTTCCTCAAGGAGATTATTTAGACGAATTTTTAAATCTTAACGATCACTGGAATTACGGTGTTTATGTTGGGATTACTAGAAACTTTAATAATAACTTATCACTTTCTGCTAGAGGTACTTTTAGCGAAATTAGCAAATGGGGTGATTTAGGTGCTGCTGATGAAAGTGTATTAGTGGATAACCTTAAATATTATGGTTTAGACGCTATGATCAATTATGCTTTTGGTAAAGGTAAATTACAACCTTTTTTAGCAGTTGGTGGTGGTTACACTTGGATTGAAGAAGGTCCATACAATACTTCTTTTGCTGCTAACGGATCAGACTTAGTTGGTGCTGGTACTGTAAATGGAGCTTTAGGATTACGTTATAACGTTTCTAATAGATTTGGTATTAACTTACAGACTACATATAAACACTCATTTGAGGACTATTTAACTAAACATTGGGCACACAGTTTAGGTTTAGTTTATAGCTTAAATCAAGATACTATTAAGGAAGAAAATAGTGCTGACATGTCAGTTACAGATTCTAAAAACGACAAACGTTGGTCTTTTGAAACTGGTGTAAGTGCTATTGATGTTTATCCTGTTGGAGAAAATGCGCCACAAGGTGATTATTTTGACGAATTTTTTAACCTTAACGATCACTGGAATTTAGGTGTATATGTTGGTGTAACTAAAAATTTCAATAAAAACTTATCTATTACTGCAAGAGGGACTTTAAATGAGTTAACTAAATGGGGTGATTTAGGTAGTGCAGATGAAAGCGTTTTAGTAGACAACCTTAAGTATTACGGTTTAGATGGTATGATTAACTATGCATTTGGTAAAAACGATTTACAACCATTTTTAGCAGTTGGTGGTGGTTATACTTGGATTGAAGAAGGTCCTTATAATACATCTTATGCAGCAAACGGTTCAGATTTAGTTGGTGCAGGTACTGTTAATGGTGCAGTTGGTTTAAAATATAGTATCAATGATGATTTTGGATTAAACTTACAAACCACATACAAGCATGCGTTTAAAGATTACTTACCAAAACATTTTGCACATAGCTTAGGTATCGTGTATAAATTAGGAAATGGAAACGCTAAGGAAGAGGTAAATAATGATATTGATGGAGATGGTGTACCAAACGAGTATGATGTTTGTCCAGAAGTTGCAGGATTAGCTAGTCTTGGTGGATGTCCTGATACAGATGGTGATGGTGTTGCTGATAAAGACGATTTATGTCCTGAAGTAAAAGGTCTTGTTGAATTTGGTGGATGTCCAGATACTGATGGTGACGGTTTCCCTGATAATAAAGATAACTGTCCTGAGGTAAAAGGTACAGATAACGGTTGTCCTGTTGTTGTTAAAGACGTTAAGCCAGTTGCTAACCCTATTGAAGGCGAAAGAAAAGTATATTTTGCTTATGATAGTGCAGAGCTTGATTTAAATGCTAAAATAATCTTAGATCAATTAACTACAGATATGACAAAAGATGCTTCATACAACGTGTCTATAGTTGGTCATGCAGATAACAAAGGTGGTGTTAACTATAACTACAACCTATCTGTAAAAAGAGCGCAAACTATTAAAGATTACTTAGTATCTAAAGGATTAGCTTCAGATGTTATTACGACTACAGGAGTAGGAGAGACGCAACCAGCATCTACTAATACAACTGCTGCTGGTAGAGCAGAAAACAGAAGAGGTGTATTAACTATTAAGATTAACTAATTAGTTAATCCTTAAATTACAACTTAAAAAAAAGCTATCATAATTAAAATTATGATAGCTTTTTTGTTTTATAAAACTTAATGTTATTATAAATTATTAAAAAGTATGACGTTGTTCTGCTATAACAGATGCTTTAAGCAATTGGTTAAATGTTTTTATACTATCAAAGTTTTTAGTAATTTGACTAGAAACAGCTACTCCAGAAATTCCCGTTTTTAAAATAGCTTCAATATCTGAAGTTGTAATTCCTCCAACACCAATAATTGGCGTTGTTGTATTTAATACATCCATAATTGCAGTATAACCTTCTAAACCTAGAATTGGTCCTACATTGGCTTTAGTATCAGTAAATCTAAAAGGTCCCAAACTAATATAATCAACTTCTTTAGTGATTAAAGTTTCGCAGTCTTCTAAAGTATTAGCAGTACCTCCAATACTTTGCCAAGTATATAAGTGTTTTCTAGCAATAGTTGGACAAGTGTCTGAAGGTCCTAAATGGACTCCATCTGCTTTAATAGTTTTAGCTATTTTATAATGGTCATTTATAATTAATCTTGTCTGATAATGGGATGTTATTTTTATAACCGCTTCAGCCAATTTTAAAAACTTTTTTTCAGACACATTTTTATAACGTAATTGTACTAATTCTGCACCAGAAGTACATGCCTTTTGGACATTTTCTAAAATTTGTTTAGTAGTTTCGCCTTGCGTTATATAATGTAGTTTAGGTATAATCATGTATTTAAAACTTTCTTGTTACAACCGTGTTTTGGATATTAAAACACAAAAATACAACTATTATAAACACTTAAGTCTTTCTTAATGCGCACAACTATTATAATTTATTAAGAAGGCTTTAGCAAAAGTTTAATAGATGCATACAACCTTAGCAGTACTATGTTATGTAACTTTGTAGTTGTAATATTTAAGGTCTAAAACAGACTTATAATAGCACATATATAAACTATGAAAACTCAAAAAACATCATATTCTATTTTAGATTTAGCGTTAGTGTCTCAAGATCATACACTAAAGCAAACCTATGATAATGCGTTATATTTAGCGCAACAAGCGGAAGACTTTGGTTATAAAAGATATTGGTTGGCAGAACACCATAACTCGCCCAATATAGGTAGTAGTGCAACCTCAATTTTAATTGGTTATGTTGCACAAGGCACCAAAACAATAATTATTGGATCTGGAGGAATTATGTTACCAAATCATTCGCCATTAATCGTAGCAGAGCAGTTTGGTACATTAGCCACTTTATATCCTAACCGTATTGATTTAGGTTTGGGTAGAGCACCTGGAACAGATCGTGAAACAGCTGAAGCTATTAGATCTGATTTTATGGAAGCTGCACACGCATTTCCTAATATGGTAGGACAAATTCAGCAATATTTTTCTGAAGATAATGCAACATCTAAAGTTAGAGCTACGGTTGCAGAAGGTGTGACTGTTCCTATTTACATTTTAGGATCAAGTACAGATAGTGCACATTTAGCCTCTAAAAAGGGATTACCTTATGCATTTGCAAGTCACTTTGCGACAACTTATTTATGGGATGCTTTAGATATTTATAGAACTAAATTTCAGCCTTCATCAGTGTTGCAAAAACCTTATGTTATTGCTGGTGTAAACATTATTATTGCAGATACTGATCAAGAAGCAGAGCGTCTATCTACGTCATTAATTAGCATGATTGTTGGCTTGTTTACAGGCAAAAGACAAGCAGTGCAACCACCAACAGAGATGACAGAGTATTACAAAGAGATTTTAAAAAATCCTCAGGTACATCAAATGTTAAAGTATTCTTTTATTGGTAGCAAAGATACTGTAAAGCCTAAAATTAAAGCATTTATGGAGCAGACTAAAGCTGACGAGCTTATTGCTGTTACTAATATTTATGATATTAACGACCGTATTAAATCGTATCAATTATTTGCAGAAATTATGGATGAGCTAAATACTGATTAGCACTAATTGTTGTACATTTATTGATGAAGCTTTACTAATTAATCTTTTAGTTTTAATGAAAATATACGAAACACTTGTTATTGGTGGTGGTCAGGCAGGTTTGTCTGTTGCCTATTTTTTAAGACGTTATAAAATTGAATATTTAGTTTTGGACGATCAAGATCAAGCAGGTGGATCATGGACAAATACTTGGGACAGTTTAAAGTTGTTTTCTCCAACACAATTCAGCTCGTTATCAGGTTGGGGAATGCCTGAAGGCGAAACCGAATATCCTAGTAAAATTAGTTTTATTGAGTATTTAAAACAATATGAAAAACGTTACGATTTAAATATTAAAAGGAGTACTAAAGTAACCACTGTACATAAAACAGCGTTTGGCTATAAACTTGAAACAAATACGGGAACGTATTACTGTAAAACCTTAGTTAGTGCTACAGGAACTGCACAAAACCCTTTTATACCAACATATCCTAAGCAAGCATTGTTTTTAGGAACCATGATACATTCTTCACAATATAAAAATGCAGATTCCTATAATAACAAAAGTGTATTAATAATAGGAGGCGGAAACTCGGGAGCACAAGTTTTAGCAGAAGTTTCTAAAGTTGCAAAAACCCAATGGGTTACTATAACTGAGCCTAATTTTTTACCTGATGATATTGATGGACGCTATTTATTTAATGATGCTACAGATAAGTTTTATGGAAAAACAGGTAATACTAATGCTGGTTTAAAAACATCATTAAGTGATATTGTCATGGTACAAAGCGTAAAAGAGGCTAGAGGTAGAGGTGTACTAACGTCTAAACGCCCTTTTTCTTCTTTTTACGACAATGGAGTTGTTTGGGATAATGGAGATAAAACTGCATTTGACGCAGTGATTTGGTGCACTGGTTTTAAGGCAAACTTAAAACATTTAGAGTCCTTGGATATTATTGAAAATAATAAAATAGAAACCAGTTATACAAAGTGTAAAAAGTTACCAAATTTATGGTTAGTTGGTTATGGTAGTTGGACTGGATTTGCATCTGCGACTATTTACGGAGTCGGCAAAACAGCAAGGCATACTGTTAATAATATAGTTTCGATTTTAAGATCTTAACATTATAATTTTCAATCAAGTAATTTTGTATTTCAAATTAAAAGATTTTAAATTTTCAGCATAAAAAAGCCTATTAAAATCACGTTTTAATAGGCTTTGTTTTTTTAATATATACTATCTAAAAGACTTATTGTTTTTTAGAATTACTTTTAAATTTATAAGTAATTCCGAAGTTAATTCCGAATGACGAATAAGGTACTTTTTGAGATAATTTTCTAGATGAATCCGTATTTGTATTAGATAAATTATCAACATAAGTTGTTTCTTTATTATAACCATTTGGTAAATTATCTATATTGTAAAAACCAGCAAATGCAACAGTACCATCAGGTAATACTACGTCTGTATTGAATTCAGTAATTTCAGAATCTTTACGCTTTAAGCTAATTCCGTAATACTCAGCTTCAACAAATAAATTTAAGTTATCATTTAAATTAAATTTATAACCTAAAGCACCTACAAATCCTAACGGAAAATGTCCATGAAAATCTTCTTTATAATTTGTCTCAGAATAAGACCCTAAAGGGATTCCAAAACCATCAGCTTCAGCTTGACTAAGTGTTGACTTATCATAGACTACAGCTTCAGTTTTTCCACCTAATTTTAATAAAGCACCAAAACGACCATAAATATTGTTTGTAAATTTATAGACAATAGATGTTGATGCTCCAAAAGCACGAGCTCTAGCAACAGCATCTACTTCACGGTTTGGTACGCTAATTTCAGATACCGTTTGGTCTGTACCATGTAAGTATCCTAAACCTAAATCTACACCAAAAGATTCATTAAAATAATAAGTACCTCTTAATTGCACGTTTGCACCTTCACCATAACTACCATAAGCGTTTTCTGTTTCTGATAGGTTAATAGATTCTCCTAATTTCATTCCAGCACTTCCAACAGCATAACCTGTACTTAAAGAGACTTCTAATTGAGCAAATGATAGACCACTAATTAATAGTGCTGTTAACACTATTCCAAATTGTTTCATAATTGTTTGATTTGAAAATTATTTTATGTAAAAAAGTAAGATTGAATTTACAGCTATTTTACTTCAATTTCAATCTGTACAAATATACTTGATTTTTATACAAAGTAGCTTTAAAAATAGTTAATCTCTTGGTGTAAATACGGACTAATTTGCTAATCAAATACTTAAGTCAACTAGCGTCGTTAAAAGATTGTAGGAAAAAAAATGTTAATTTGAACATGGATAATATTAGTTTTAAAAATGTAAATATTATATTAGTAAAACCAAACTAACTTAACCACATTTAAAATTCTGATTAGTGCTATGAAAAATGATTATCAAGACCCTTTAGGAACCCACTCAGAACAACTTAAAACCAATAAATTAAATTATTTAAAACAATTAGAAAAAGATAAAATTATAGAGCGACAAATTCGTTTTCAAGAGTTATTAATTAGTATATCTACACAATATATTAACTCTGATTTATCGGACATTGATAATTTAATTAATACTTCTTTACAACAAATATGCGAGTTTGTAGAGTCTGACAGAAGTTACATTTTTTCATACAATTTTATAGACAACACGACGTCTAATACTTATGAGTGGTGTGCACAAGGTATTGAACCAGAATTGGATAATTTACAGCAAGTCCCATTAGATTATTTTCCGCAATGGGTTGAAGCACATAAAAAAGGGGAAGCCTTTTTTGTGGAAGATGTCAGTTTGTTACCAAAAGATGGCGAGCATGGTTTACGTGCTGTTTTAGAGCCACAAGGCATTAGAAGCTTAATAACGATACCTAAGTTTAAAAACAAAGAATTGATAGGTTTTATAGGATTTGACTCCGTTAAACAAATCAATAAATTTAATGATCAAGAAAAAGATATCCTTTTTGTATTTGCTAACATGCTTGTAAATATTATTCAACGAAAGGAAAATGAAGAACGTCTTAAGGAGCAAGAGGTTAAAAAAGAAGAATTATTACAGTTTTTATCACGTCAAAATGAAGAGTTAAATGAATATGCTCATGTTGTATCACACGATTTAAAAGCACCATTAATAAATATCCATACGCTAATAAGTTGGTTTATGGATGACCATAAAGATATATTGGAGGATGTAGCATTAACACCATTACATCAAGTGTTGTTTAATGTAGAAAAGATGGATTTTTTAATCAAAGGAATTTTAGATTACTCAACCATTGACAGACTTGAGGCAGAAGATAAATCTATTGATTTTAATGTAATCGTAGACGAAGTTATACAAACACTATTAGTACCAACTTACGTTACCATAACAGTACAACCAAACTTACCTAGTATATATGGTAATGCTTGGCGATTTAAACAAGTGTTTCAAAATTTGATACAAAATGCCATAAAATATGGTAATCCAGAAAAAGGAAGTATACAAGTTGGTTACACAGATCAAGATGATCATTATCAGTTTTTTGTCAAAGACAATGGTATTGGTATTAAATCTGATTATTACGACAAAATTTTTAAAGTCTTTACTAAATTAGAAAGTACAGGATCATCCTCTGGTATAGGTTTGTCCATTGTAAAAAAAATAATTACTTACTATAAAGGGGCTATTTGGGTTGATAGTCAAGAAGGTGTTGGAACCACTTTTTATTTTACGTTATTAAAAAACTAGCCCAATTTCTTTTTTGATAAAAAATGGATTGCGCAATAAGTGATATTATTATTTGTTAATTTTGTTTAACCTTACAAGTGTATTGTTAAACATTTTGTATCTTCACATAATTAAAACTAATAGATACAAAAGACACTAAATAATAACGATATGTTCGGAATATTTAAAAAGAAATCAGAAAAAGAAAAATTACAAGCTAAATATGAAACGCTTTTAAAAGAAGCCCACACGTTATCTACTACCAACAGAAAACTAAGTGACCAAAAAACGTTTGAAGCTGAAGAAGTTATGAAACAGTTAGAAAAACTTAATTAAGGTTTCTAGCTTTTTTATTAAGCATTTTATAATGTAATTTAAATGAGTCTTTTAAATTTAGCAATACTACTATCTAGTTGTGCCTTTTTATTTTATGGTATTAATTGCCTGTCTTCTCTGAAAATGAAAGACGAGTTTAAAAGATTTGGCTTAGACAAACAAAGAGTCCTAACAGGCATTTTACAAATATTAGGAGCTTTAGGCTTAATTTTAGGTTTTTTCCTGTCTCCAATACTAACATTAATAGCTTCTGCTGGATTAACAATTTTAATGTTGTCAGGGTTTATAGTTAGGATAAAAATAAAAGACAGTATAGCACAAGCCTTACCATCGTTAATCTTTGCACTTATAAACTTATATATTTGTGTAGAATATTATTACAAAATTACTTCGTATTAGACTTTAAATAAAAGCAATAATTAGGCATAAGGTTAAAAACAACGTTGCAGGAAAAGATTTTATCAATGGATCATTTATCTTAAAATGCATTACAACAGATCCCGATAAAAGTACAGCTAATCCTAATGCTGATGGCTGTTTTAAAACAGGAAACCAAATAGCACAAAGTAATAAAACAGCAAGAGTTACCTTAAAAATACCAACGATGTAACACATTTGCTTTGATAGTCCATAAGCACGAAATTCTTCCAATAAAGTTTTTGCATTTCCGCCTCGCCATTTTGTTGCTTTATTATATTGTATTAGCCATACGTTAAGTATACTTATACCTACTATAATTTGAAGAGCAATAATTATATAATTCATGATAATGAAGGTTTTATTGATTTATAACTAGATTAGCTTATCTCAAAAATACAAATTTTGTTTATCTTTACGTTAAAATAATTAAACAAAATAGTAAAGTGAAAAAACAGGATTATAAAATACATATAATTGGTGCCGGAATTAGTGGTTTAATTGCTGCAACGGTTTTAGAAAAAAATGGATTATCTCCTGTTATTATTGAATCGACTGATAGGGTTGGAGGCCGAGTAAAAACAGATATTGTAGAAGGTTATCAATTAGATCATGGTTTTCAGGTATTATTAACTGCTTATCCTGCTGCACAAAAATATCTTAATCTTGAAGCCTTACAATTACAAACGTTTATTCCAGGAGCTTCAATTTTCAAAAATGGAAAACAAAATAGTATTGGAGATCCTCTTAGAGATAAGTCATTATTATTATCGACGGTATTTGCTAGAGTAGGAACCCTTTCTGATAAATTTAAGATTCTGAAACTTAATATTAAATTAAAGAAAAAATCACTTTCAGAAATATTTTCAAGCAAAGAACAAACCACAAAAACCTATTTAATAGATTTTGGTTTTTCTTCAAAAATGATAAATGACTTTTTTAATCCTTTTTTTAGCGGAATCTTTCTAGAAAACAAATTAGAAACCTCTAGCAGGATGTTTGAATTTGTATATAAAATGTTTGGTGAAGGTGATGCAGCGTTGCCAAAAGGAGGAATGCAAGCCATACCAAAACAACTATCAAATAATTTAAAGCGTACCACGTTTAAATTTAATACAAAAGTGGCAACTGTTAATGATAGCGAAATAACTCTTGAAGATGGGCAAAAGATTAAAAGTGATTTTACCATTATAGCAACAGAACCTACTAAATTAGTAAACAAACTAAACAAAAAAGTAATAGACTGGCAAAGCTGTGATACTTTGTATTTTGAAACTGAAAGTAGAGTTATTAATAAACCTTTAATTGGATTAATCCCTGAAAAAAATTCAGTAATAAATAACATTTTTTATCACACTAGCCTTGAATCCGATTTAAAGGGTAATAAGGAGTTGCTATCTGTTACTGTTGTAGATAATCAAAACTTGTCTTCAGATAAATTGATACAACGTGTTCAAAGCGAATTAAAACAGTATTGTGGTATTGATGTCATTAAACTTATCAAGCATTATAAAATCCCAGTGTCTTTACCTAAATTACAAAATTTACAGTACAACCTTTTACCATCACAAACGTGTTTGACTGATACAATTTTTCTGGCAGGAGATGTACAATTAAATGGGTCTTTAAATGCTGCTATGATAGCAGGAGAGAAGGCTGCACTTGGTGTTTTGGATAATTTATAATCGTATGTTCTAAAGTTTAAAGTTTTAAGTAGTCTTATGACTAAGTTAAAATCACCTAAAAAACAGAAGATATGTATTATTTTTGTAGTCAATATATTAAGTATAAAAAATAAGATTTGTTAGATAAAAAACAGCAATTACCACAAACACAAGTATTAGATACAGACTATTTTATTTACTGTCTTGAAGCAGTTGAAGATGAAGAGATTGAAACTGTAACAGAAACGCAAAACAAACTAGACTTATTAACATCACAGTATGGTGTTGCCAGTATTTATAACACATGCGACTCTATTGAAGGTTTAGAATCTAACCTAAATGCATTGGTCTTGGACGATCATAACTTTAATGATTATGAAATAATCTATCTAGTAATTCCAGGCGAAGCTAATAGTATTATTCTAAACGATTATAATTATAGTTTACAGGAAGTTGCAGAGCTTTTTGAAGGACGATTACAAGGCAAGATTCTACATTTTTCCAATGCTAAAGTGTTGGATTTAGATGAAGAAGAAGCACAATATTTTTTAGATATTACTGGAGCAAAAGCTATCTCTGGTTATGGTTATGAATCCAACGGAATTACAAGTTCAAACCTTGATATAGCCTTTTTTAACTTATTTAAAGAAGATGATAATATGTTTGACGTCGTCGAAGAGCTGCATCAAAGACATTACAAACTATGCAAACTACTTGATTTTAGATTATATTATTAAGATTAACAATGTATTATTAAAACAAATAGACGCACTGTCTTAATTTAAAAACCCTAACTAATTTTACATATAGTTAGGGTTTTTACAATGTTGTTTTTGTTTATAAAATCGTGCTACTCTTTAAAGCTAATATTTCTAATATTACTTTTTTGGGGAAATTTATAAGGTGGATTTTGAATATATAGTTTCAAAATTTAATTCTTAGGACTAATTTTATTTATGGTTGTGGTAAATCCATTTTGCGAAAATGTTAAAGCTTTTTCATTACCATTTATAATCTCTAAAGTTGCACCAACTACAGTGTCATAAAGTGTGGTCTCATTTTTTTGGGTCAATTCACTTTTAACGCCTTGTGCTTCCACTACTAAATACAACTTCGTGTTTTCTTCAATTATTTCTAGTGTTAAATTTGCTTCTTTAAGCAAATATTTACCAGTATATTTTTTAAAATTATCAATATTAACGGTCTTAAATTTTTCAATTTTTTCATTACTCAAATACGCTAATAAATCATCTTTTAAAGTCTTTTCAAACGGTATACTCATGGTATTACTAAACATTAAAAACAAGTTTTTAGTTTTAGGATTATAAGCATTTCTAAAAGCATAGCCTATGTTATTTCCTCCATGTCCAAATAATTTTTCGTTAGCATTATTAGATTTCATAATTCCGAAACCATAATTCTCATTTCCTGATACCATCATTTGCTGTACTGTTTCTTTTTTAAGTAAAATATCGGTTTCAAATAAAGAGGTGTAAAACAATTCCATATCAGATAATGTAGACGCTATACTTCCTGCTGAATTTGCAATATTTGCAAAAAACTTATAATTCAAATACGCTGTAACATCTTTTTCTTGATGGTAAGGTGTTGCTAAATTAGGTAAACCTTTGTGTAAATAAGGGTAGGTATTATTCATTTTTAAAGGAATAATGATGCGCGCTCTAACCAAATCAAAATAACTTTGATCTGTTATTTTTTCAATAATTCTGCCTAATAACAAGTAGTTTGTATTACAATAATCATACTTACCTATCATTTTTGGATTGTTCTGTTCTATTTGATTTAAAAGATCAATATTATAAACAGAATCATTTTTAGCATAAAATGCATCTTGGATGTTTTTTCCTATAACTTCATCCAATCCACTCTCATGAGTTAGTAATTGTTGGATAGTTAATCCATTATCTACATTTTTTAATGGTGTCAAATACATACCTATACTATCACTTAGTTTTATTGTTCCTTTTTCTACTTCTTGAAGCAATAAAATAGCAGTAAAGGTTTTTGATGCACTACCAATATTAAAAACATGATTTTCATGTAAGTTAAAGTTACCAAGACTTAATGTGTTTATCTCAGAATCTTTTTTTATTAGTATAGCAACACCTTTCTTTTGTTGGGTTAACAAGGGATTAAATTTTTGATTAATAAGGTCTAATTTGTCTTCCTGAGCAAAAGACATACTTTGAATAAGTACAAATAGTAATAGTGTTAATTGTTGTAAAGTTTTCATGTGATATCTATTTTTAAATTATACCTCAAAACTCTCTTAATTCTTCAATATCTAAAAAAAAGAATGACAAACAGGTCTGATAAAATGACAACGGTAAAAAGACCTATTATCATTAAAAAAGAGTGGTTTACACTTATTTAAGCAACTTTCATCATTATAAAACAGAGATGTTTAGATGAAATAGTATTTTTGATTAGATAATTAATGTAATAAAATGTCAAAATTAGAGTCTTGGATAGATAATAAAATAGTACAAAACCTCTTTATTTGGGTTTTCTTCTTTTTAATTTTACTAACGGTTATATCCAATAGCAATAGGGTAGAAGTAGCACTGTTTTCCATATTACTGTTGGCACCAGCTGTATACATAAACAACCTTGTAATACTACCTTATTTTAAACAAAATCGTGCATTATTTCTTTTGTATTTTATTTTAAATACGCTGTGTTTTACTATAATTTCTGTTTTACTTATTAAAACGGTAGATAACCAAGAGTTTGAAATAAGAATGTTTATTAACTTTTTTGGAATATTGGTTTTAGCACTAATTTTTGCTTCATCTATAAAATTGGTAAGAGATAATTTTATTAGACGTCATCAGGAAAAAGAAGCCGAATTAAATTTACTTAAAGCACAATTAAATCCACATTTTTTATTCAATACATTAAATAATTTATATGGCTTAGCAGTTGTAAAATCGGATAAATTGCCAAATCTAATGTTGAAATTATCAGACTTATTACGTTATAGTTTATATGAAACAAAAGACACTTTAGTCCCA
Organism: Olleya sp. UBA1516; assembly: GCF_002323495.1. Classification (NCBI taxonomy): domain Bacteria; kingdom Pseudomonadati; phylum Bacteroidota; class Flavobacteriia; order Flavobacteriales; family Flavobacteriaceae; genus Olleya; species Olleya sp. UBA1516. The sequence continues at coordinate 318,258 of NZ_DCQO01000009.1, read as the reverse complement.
TTAGAAAAAGAAATTACTTATTTGGAAAACTATATGTCTTTAGAGAAAATCCGATTAGAAGACAAAACCGAAATTGAATTTATAAAATCAGGATCGATTTCCTCAAAAAAAATAGCTCCTATGTTATTAATTGTCTTTGTTGAAAACGCATTTAAACATTTAGGAACCTTGACAAATGGAGAAAGTAAGGTTTTAGTTTCTGTTGTGGCAGATGATAAAAAATTAACATTTATATGTAATAATACTTTTGATAAAAACAGCATAAAGCAAAATGATTTTGAAAAAGGAAAGCGTGGTATTGGCTTAAAAAACGCTACTAAACGATTATCTTTAATGTATCCAGAAAAATATCAGCTAACCATTACTGATAATGATAAAAGCTATAATACCAAATTAATAATAAATGTTTAGATGAAAAATTTACAATGTATTATTGCAGATGACGAACCTATAGCACGTCAAATTTTGGAAAATTATATTCAAGCAATTCCTAATTTAAAAATTATAGCGTCTTGTAAAAATGCTTTTGAAGTACTTGAAATATTGCAAACTAAGACTGTGGATATTTTATTTTTAGACATTAATATGCCTAAGCTTTCTGGTTTAAGTTTGCTAAAAACGATGCAGCAAAAACCGTCTGTAATTATAACGACTGCCTATCCAGAATACGCTATTGAAGGGTTTGAACTATCTGTAACAGATTATTTATTAAAACCTTTCTCTCTAGAACGTTTTTTACAAGCTGTAAACAAAGTGCCTCAAAAAGAAGTCTCAAAGCCTGAAACTACGACAATACCAAAACAAGAAATTCCACAATCAATATTTGTGAAAAGTGACAAAAAAATTATTAAAATAGATTTTGATCAAATTAATCATATTGAAGCGTATGGTAATTATATCAAGATTTTTACAGATATAATGATTTTAACACCACAAACACTAACCGAATTTTTAGAAAAACTTCCAAATCATTTTATAAGGATTCATAAATCATGTATCATAAATTTTAATCAGTTAAAATTGATTGATGGTAATCAAGTAGTCCTTCAAAATAATACAAAGTTACAAATAGGAAAATCTTATCGGAAAAGTGTTTTAGATAGCATTTAAGATTTTCTAAATTTTAATAAATAAATCTAATTTCTAATAATATTTGCAAAACGTATTAAATTTATGCAAAGTTGCAGCTACATAATTTTAATGGAACATCCTTTTTGCTAAATGACGTTAGTACCCTAGTAGAATGCGTTTTGAAGGAAACCAATCTCAAATGTGTCTAATTTTTTGAATAAAGCTAGTTCAGAAAATTTAATATTATATTTGAAGCCATTAAAATTATCATTTTCAACTATTGAAAGATTCATCTATAATAAATCATACCATAAGTGATCTTATTGAAATCCTTGGAGATTCTAATCAAGGTAATAGTTTACATATTCATATTTCTCAAAATAGATTCGAAAAAATTCCAATTACTTACCCTTTCAGAACGGATAGTTATTGCTTGTTTCTCTTAGTTTCAGGTAGTTTAACATTACAACTTAACTTAATCAGACATACACTTAAAAAAAACGAAATGATTGTTGCTAAGCCTCAAGTGGTAGCGCATATTCGTGAAATGAGTCCAGAAATAAGCATGATTTCTGTAAGTTTTACAGTAGATTTTATTTTAAGTAACGGATTTAAAAAAGAAGATCATGATGCTTTTGAGTTTTTTACAGGAAATAACATTCCAAAGTTAAAATTATCTGATGAAGAGATGAATTCATCAATCGCTTTAGCAAAAATACTAGAACGAAACCAACGCTTTTCATTAGAAAAAAAAGCCTATAAAGAAGAGTTGTTACAATCTTCGTTTAAATTACTGTTATACCATTATGCCTCTATTTATAAAAGAGAATTCCCTGATTTAGAAGCTAGTTTGTCTAGACAAGAAGATTTCATGATTCGCTTTTTAGACCTTTTAAATGAAAATTTTAAGAGTGAAAGAAGCGTTCAATTTTATGCAGATGTACTTTGCATTACTTCAGGTTATTTATCTAAAGTATTAAAAGAGGTTTCAGGTAAAACAGCCAATCAATTAATAGATGAAGCTGTGATTTTAGAAGCTAAACTTTTATTAAACAAACCAACCTTAAGTATTGCCGAAATTGCAGAAGAACTTAAATTTAGCGATCAATCCTTCTTTGGTAAATTTTTCAAAAAACATACAGGTTTATCTCCAACAGCTTTCCGGAAAGCACACTAAATATTCATTGTTTTAATAGCGTTTTTAGACTAAAATTATTCATATTTAGTTCTTTAAACTACGAAATTCAACCTTTTTCAGAATTATTGTAATTTTAAAATAACTGTTTTAGACCAATTTATTCAATTTATAGACCTTTTGTAATATCTCTTTTAGAAGCAATTTTGCAGTGTAAAAATAACTAAACAAAAATTACACAAATAAAGGAGAAATCTATGAAACATTTAATTACTGCAACTGTTCTTGTTCTATTATTAGCAAGTTGTTCCAGCGAAAAAAAAGAAACTAAAACAAACGAACCAATTCAAAAGGCAACTGTTTTAGAGATAAAAACCACCTCAGAAAACGAAATACTAAACTACAGCGGAACCATTGAAGCAGATAATATTGTTTCCATTGGTTTTGCAGTACAAGGACGTGTATCTCATGTTGCTGTAGAGGAAGGTCAACGTGTTAAAAAAGGACAATTATTAGCATCTATAGATGCAACTACATATCAAAACGCATTTTATATTGCTGAAGCAAGTTTAGAACAAGACAATGATAATTTTAACAGATTAAACGGTCTGTACAAAAAAGGAAGTTTACCAGAACGTGATTTTATTACCGCAAAAGTAGCTGTTGCACAGGCAAAAGCGAATAAAAGTATGGCTGGTAAAAATTTATCTGACAGCAAATTATATGCACCTTTTACAGGAATTATTACTGCTAAAATTACTGAAATTGGCGCCACTGCCGCACCAAGTATTCCTGCATTTACCTTAATGAAAACAGATAAAGTATATGCAAAAGCATCTATAACAGAGTCTGAAATTTCTAAACTTAAAATTGGTACGGAAGCAACCATTTCTATTGCATCATTAAACAAATCTTTCAAAGGGAAAATAGATATTTTAAATCCGAGTGCAGATGCGCTTACTAGAACATTTAATGTAAAAGTGCGCTTAGATAATAAGGATAATGAATTGTTACCAGGAATGATTAGCACTATCGAAATCAATACAGGAAATCCTGTAGAAGTAATTACAATTCCTTCGGTGTCTGTGATTAGAGATGCTAATGATATTCTTTATGTATTTGTTGCAGAAAACGGAAAAGCAATCAAAAAAAGAGTGGAAGTTGGAGGTTTTAAAAACAACGATATTATCGTGACTTCAGGATTAAAAGTAGGTGACAAAGTGCTTGTTGAAGGACAAAAAAATGTAAAAGAAGGACAAGCGATTGCCATCTAATTCTAACTGAAAAGATATTTAAGAAATGAAAAAAGTGAAAATAAATTTCATAGAGGCTTCTATGAAATATCATCAGGTAACACTTGTGCTTACTGCAATTCTTATGATTTTAGGAATTTACTCGCTAGCCACAATGGCACGTAGTGAAGATCCTCAAATTACAGTACGTAAGGGATTAGTTATTGCAGCATTTCCTGGTGCAGACGAGTTACAAGTAGAACGACAATTAACAGATCCGTTAGAACAATATTTATTTGGTTTCGAGGAAATTAGAAAAGCAAAAACATTTTCTGATACTTCTGAAGGACAAGTGGTTATTACAGTTGAGTTAAACGAAAATGTAAAAAATACAGATGAGTTTTGGTCAACACTACAACGTGGATTAATGACCACATTCCCACAAAGTTTTGCAACACCAAAAGGCATGGTTGGACCAATAGTCAATAGTGATTTTGGAGATGTTGTATCGCAAATGATTACTGTTTCGGCTCCTAACAGAAGTTATGCAGAGCTTGAAACCTACTTAGATAAGTTAGAAGATGGATTGAAAACCATTCCAGAAACTTCTAAAATTAAAAGATATGGCGGACAAAAAGAACAAATTTATGTGACTGTTAAAGATGAAAAATTAAGACAATATGGTTTTGATTTTTCAAGTATTGCGCAAGTCATTCAAATGCAAAACAATACAGATTATGCAGGCGGAATTACCTTAGAAAACTCAGAAGTATCCGTTTTTGCTAAAAATCAATATAAAAATGTTACCGATTTAGGCAATCAAATTGTGTACAGCACACCAGAAGGAAAGATTGTACGCTTAAAAGATGTTGCAAATATTGAACGTCGTTATGAAGAAACCACAAGTTTTATTAAAGTTGGCGACGATAAAGTAACCATGATTGCAATAGAAATGCAACCAGGAAACAATATTGTACAATTTGGAGAAAAAGTTGAAGTTGCTTTACATAACATAGAGCAGGAATTACCAGACGATGTACATGTACAAACCATTGTAAATCAACCAGAAGTAGTACAAGAAAGTATTAGCCACTTTATGCTAGAATTCGCTATTGCCATTTTAGCTGTAATTATGGTGGTTATTATTTTACTTCCATTCCGTTTTGCAATAGTTTCGGCTGTTGCTGCTCCTGTGTCTATTTTTATCACGTTTGGAGTACTAAATATGATGGGAATTGAAATTCATCAAGTAACGCTAGCTGCCTTAATTATTGTGTTAGGTATGGTGGTTGATGATGCCATTGTTGTCGTAGATAATTATGTAGAAAAACTAGATGAAGGCGAAGATCCTTGGACTGCTGGTTGGCAAAGTGCCACGCAGTTAATGGTGCCTGTTTTTACTGCAACTATGGCTATTATTTGCTCATTTTTACCATTGGCATTTTTCTTAAACGGAATCTCAAAAGAATTTATTCAAGCATTACCAGTTGCAGTTGCGGTCGCTTTATTTGCGTCGTTATTAGTAGCTCTTTTACTAACACCTTATTTATGTTATATCTTCATTAAAAAGGGTTTAAAGAAAGATTCAGAAAAAGAAGAGAAGAAAAAAAATAGCATGCTAGATCGTTTACAAAATGTATTCAATAGTATGTTAGATCGTTGTTTTAAAAGTCCAAACTTGACCATGTTAATCGGACTACTTACAATTTTCGTAGGCTTCGGAGTCGCTTCACAATTAGAACAAGAATTATTTCCAATAGCAGAAAGAAATCAATTTAATATTGAAGTTTGGCTACCAAATGGTGGAAGTTTAGAACAAACCGAAGCAGTTGTACAACGTGTAGAGGCAGCAATTGAAGGAGAAGATAGAGTAGTAGGTGTAGCCAGTTTTGTGGGTACAAGTTCGCCACGTTTTCATTCTACCTACGCACCAGAATTTCCACGTAAAAACTTTGCACAAATTTTTATTACTACAACAGGTAAAGATGCAACAACCGAATTGGCTCAGGAATATCTAGAGACATTCAAAAACTTTGTGCCAGACGGTTACATTAGAGTACGTCAATTATCTTTAAACGAAGCACCTGCACCAATAGAAGTTAGAATTGTTGGTGAAGATATGAACGTGCAAAAAGAAGTTGCTGTACAAGTTGAAGATATTCTTAGAAATGCTGAAGGCACAAACTGGATTAGGACCACATATCAAGATGATTATTTAGGAGCTACAGTTGCTTTAAAAGATGATGTAGCCAATAGGTTAGGTGTGACTAATACCAACGTATCGCAAACTTTAGGCGCAGGATTAAAAGGGTTTCCTGTAAGTACAATTTATGAAGGTGATAAACCTATTGATATTTTATTGCGATATGATGAAAACGACAGAAAAAACATTGATGAGTTAGGAAGTTTAAATATTTCAACAGCTTTAGGAACCAAAGTGCCTTTAAGAGAAGTCGCAACTATTTCTCCAGAATGGCATACAGGAATTATTGCACACAGAAATGGGTTACGTACACTTACCGTAAGATCGGAAGCGCAAATGGGAATTAAAGCAGCTACTATTCAAGCTGAAATTATGCCTCAAATTGAAGCTTTAAATCTTCCAGATGGTATTAGTATTAACTATGGTGGAGAATTTGAAAGTATTAATGAAACTGGTCCTGGAATGGGAGCGTCAATGGGAATTAGCATCATGCTTATCTTTTTAGTGTTACTATTTCAGTTTAAAAATTTCGTAAAAGTACTAATCGTTTTAGCAACGTTTCCATTGAGTTTATTAGGTGCCTTTTTAGGATTATACCTTACAGGAAACCCTTTCGGATTTACAGCATTCATGGGAATTATTAGTTTGATTGGTATTGTAGTTAGAAACGGAATTATACTAGTAGATTATGCAGATGAATTGATTCTAGAACATGGATACAATAAACTTGAAGCAGCAAAAGGAGCTGGAAAAAGACGTATGCGTCCTATTTTCTTAACCTCATGTGCAGCAGCAATTGGTGTAGTACCAATGATTGCAGGAAAATCTCCACTTTGGGCTCCTTTGGGTAGTGTTTTAGCTGTTGGTTTATTGGTTTCTATGGTCATGACCTTATTTATTGTACCTATTCTATATTACAAATTCGTAAAAATTGAAGTTGCATCTAAAGTACATCCTCATCCAAATGCACAAACTTTTGAACCTATACTTTACAAACCAAAGAAAAGCAGAACGTCTAGAAAAATAGACATCTTAAAACACAAATTAAAAAAACGATTAAAATAACACAACTATAGGCTACTGCTTCCATTGATTAATAGCAATTTATTCCCTAAACGAGAAGTGGTAGCACTATAGTCATTTTATAATTAACATAATGAAAACATATAAATTTATATTGTCTTTGGCGTTTATAATCGCTTTCTCTTTGCAGAGTATACAAGCCCAAGAGCAAATTCTATCTTTGGAACAAGCTAAAACTTTAGCTAGAAAAAATAATAAAAACACCAAAATAGCAATACAAAATATAGAAGCAGCCAAAGCAGCAAAAGCCTCTGCTTATACGTCTGATAAACCTTTTGTAGATGCGAGTGCAATGGGTATTCATGTTGGTGAACCATTGAGTGCGTTATTGCCAGAGAATCAAGCTTCTGCATCATTAGGTGTTACACAAGTTATTTATGCTGGTGGAAAAATAAACACTGTTAAGAAAATAAGTACTACAGCTGTAGATCTTTACAGCTCTCAAAAAGAACTTACCGAAGCAGAAGTTATTTTAGATGTAGAAACTACTTATTGGCAAATTATTAATGTTAGTGCAAAAGTAGATTTAGCTACTAAATATCAAGAACTTTTAACTGCTTTATTACAAGATTTAACCAACGCTTTTGATGCAGGATTAATTTACAAAAACGATGTACTTCAAGTGCAAGTGCAACTCAATCAAGCAGCATTGGATTTAATAACAGCAAACGATAATCTATCCATTTTAAAATTAAGAATGGCACAGTTAATAGGTCTTGAAAATTCAAATTTTATAGTTGATGAAAATTTGGATGATAACACTATACTTTCAGATAAAATAAATGCAAATGAAGCTGTAGCAAAACGACCAGAAATTAAAATGTTAACTAATGCTGTAGAAATTGAAAGCTTACAAGCCAAAGTGTTAGAATCAGATAGAAAACCAACCATTTCGTTTAATGTAAGTGGACTTTATGCTGCAGGAGATCAAATTAACTTTACAGATGCAAGTAACGATTTTACCTCTTATTATGGCATGTTAAACGTTAATATTCCTGTGTTTGATTGGGGAAGTAGAAAGCAAAAAGTAAAAGAGCAAAATTTTAAAACTGAAGCAAAGCAACTAGAATTAGAAGATACACAAGAGTTAATTATAATTCAAATAGAAAATGCTTACTTAGAATTACAACAAGCCATTAAGCGTGTAGAAGTTACTAAAGAATCTTTAGCACAAGCCGATGAAAATTTACGTTTATATCAAGATCGTTTTGATGCAGGAACCGTTGTTGGTAAAGATGTTTTAGAAGCACAAGTGTTGTGGCAACAAGCCTATTCTGAGGTTATAGATGCAAAAGCTGTACAACAAATAAGTAAAGCAAACTACAAAAAAGCTATTGGTGAATTAAAATAAAACCGTTTTATAATGCAAGTAAAAAGTTACATTTTAGAAGTAACCAAAGCGCTGTTTTTTAGCTTTGGTATTCAAAATATCAGTATGGACGATATTGCCAATAAATGTGGTATATCAAAAAACACTATTTACAAGCATTATAAAAATAAGAGTGATTTATTAAATGAAACCATAAAATTACAAGTAGAAGAATTAATAGCAAATTTAAAACAAGCGAGTGCAAACTCTAATAATGCCTTAGAAGAATTGCACTCGTTTTTTAAGTATGTAAACGGAGTTTCATTAATTATTGCTCCAATTTATGGTCATGAAATAAAAAAATACTATCCAAATAAATACTTAGAGCTATTTAGATATAAAGACGAAATTATAATACCGTTTATACTTCGTAATATAGAAAAAGGTATAATACAAGGGTTGTATAAAAATGAAATAAATACAAAGGAAATTTGCTCCTCGTTTGACAATATTTCAAAAATAATTTTTACATCAGATTTTTCTTTCGATGCACAAACAAGTCAAAATGCTATCTGTTTTTTAAACTCTCTATTTATGTACAGAGTTGTTTCTATAAAAGGATTAGAGGTTTTGAATAAACTACAAGACAATTGATTTATAAAGTAAAGTTTAGTAATTCATATCAAGAATATTAAATAATGACTAATATTATTATAAAAATGAAATTCTGAACAATCTCATAAATCGCGTATTTAAAAAAACTTGAATAATTACAGAATATTAAATTTATAAGAAATGTAAAATAAAATGTTTCTAAACCCAAGTAGAAATTATTATAATGAAAACTGACCATTCTGGGATATTTTACATTATATAGAATTATAGTTACACATCAAGATTATAATAACGAAGCCACAATTAGCTTGACATAATTACTCACGATTTTATATTTAAATAAATTGGAGTTCGTGAATCTCCTGAAGTCGATTTATCTATCGATATAAGTCTAAAGACATTATATCTGCAACTATGTAAAATAGCACGAAAAAGTGCTATTCGCTAATTGTTATAAAATGTACTATAATGTTCTGCGTTATGTAACTTTGCTTGGGTAAAGCAAAGTTACATAACAATAGTTTTCTCAAAAAATTCTCTTCAAAAGGATTCTTTAAAAAGTTAATGGAACACTCTTTTTACGAAACGACGATAGGAGAGTAGTGGAATGTGTGTGGAATGGGAATAATAATTACTAATACTCAATTTCAATGCTCTCTGTTAATGGAATACTCTGACAACTTAAAATATAACCTTGTTCAACTTCTTTGTCAGTTAATGCCAGATTATTTTTCATGTGTATTTTACCAGATTTTAGTTTACACATACAAGTAGAACAAACACCACCTTCACAGGAATAAGGCGGTTTTTTTCCTGCATCAATAAGCGTTCTTAAAACAGTTTTCCCTTTAGGAATAGAGACTTGAATAGTTTCTCCATTAAGATTTGCAGTTAATTTTGCATTTTCAAAAGCTTCTGTAGTATCCTTTGAAGCATTAGCACCAAAACTTTCAATAAATATGCGTTCGTCTGGAACATCAATAGTCTTTAATGCTTTTTTAGTATTCTCAATCATAGTTCCTGGGCCACAAATGTAATATTCAGTGTTTTGGGCATAAAGAGGATATTCATTTATAAACCATTTTACCGCTTCTGCATCTACACGTCCTTTTCTAAAAATATGCTCGTTTGAAGTTTTCCATAAATCACTCCAACTACTTTTTGGACGACTTAAAGTATATTCTAAAATAAATCGATCTCCATATTTTTCTTGTAGCGCATCTAATTCTTGTTTAAACATAATAGATTCTTCAGTTCTATTTCCATAAATCATATAGACATAACTGCGCGCTTCAGTAAATAATACAGTTCGAAGAATGGACAAAATAGGCGTAATCCCACTTCCTGCTGAAAACAGATAATATGTCTTGTAATTGTCTTTCTTTACATCCGCAAAAAAACGTCCATCTGGAGGCATTACGTCAACCAAATCACCAACTTTTATGTTATCGTTTATATGGTTGGAGACTAACCCATCTTTTACTCGTTTTACACCAACTCTTAATGGTTCTTCCAAAGCAGGCGAACTACACAATGAGTATGAACGACGTACTTCTTCTCCATTAATATTAAATTTTAAAGTTAAATATTGACCTGGTTTATAGTTAAAGGTTTCATACAATTCCATAGGAACATCAAATGCAATAGATGTTGCATGTTTCGTTTCTTTTTTAACTTCAAGTACTTTTAGTTGATGAAAATTAGCCATTATTTATTTGTTTGTTTTTCAATCCATTCTTTTACTATACTTTGAAACTTACTTACAGCAAATTCTCCTTTTTTTGCTTGAGCACCAACACTAAATAGTGGTGAACTTAAAGACTTTTGCTGTTGTTCGCAAGCATAAACATCTTCTGCCATAAAATCTCCTGATGCCATTGGGTCACTTGCATCTCCTTCATATTTACCTTTATTGCCTATGGTTTTCCAAACTTTACTAGTCATAGATTTTGTGTATTGTTTGGTATATTCCCATTCGCTAACATTCATTGTTTTTGAACGAATTACCACCAAGGTTCTATCTGGTGCTAATGGAATAGCGTGAAATGTATTCCAAGCACTTTCACTTTCTGTAATGCCTATATTAGGAAATAACCAAGGCACATAAGCGCCCATTTTATCTTCTGGCATTTTATCTATTAATGGAAAAGGTGATGCATTCTTTACGTCAGCTAAATATTCAGGAACTAAAGGTTCATAAAAATGATAATGTGGTCCTGCCCAACCAAATTCTGCTTTAGCATGATCATACATATTTAAGGTGCCTTCATGTAAATGTGCTAGGTGATATTGATCGATATAGTTTTCGACTATAATTTTCCAGTTGGCATTAATTTCTTTGGTGTAAAAAGGCTCGCCCTTTTTTTCTTGATATTCAATTAATTCCTCTGGAATATGTGGGCCAAGATATGGTTCTACTTCTCCAAAAAACGTCATAATATTCGGCGCATCTTTTTCTGGATGTACAAATAACATACCTTTAAAAATATCTACAGATGCTTCGTGAAGATTAAGTCCACATTCGTGTAATTCTTTATTACATAAATCTGGAAATTCTTCTTCTTTTTTCGGTATACTAACTAGTTTTCCTTCTAAATTATAAGTCCAATCATGATATGGGCAGGTTATTGCTTTTTGACCTTTACCAACTGCGCGTAATAATTGTGTACCTCTATGGCGACACATATTATGAAAAGCACGCAAACGATTATCTCTACCTTTTACAATGAAAATATTATTTAATCCAGCTTGTACAGAAATGTAATCTCCAGGATTTGCAACATCCTCAACAAAACCTGCAAATTGCCAAGTTTTACTAAAAATGTGTTTTTGTTCTAAATTATACCATTCTTGAGATGTGTATGCATCTACCGGAAGTTCGTGCATCATATTTTGTTTTTTCATAATTTTAAAATTTAATGAGCACCACTCATGTTTAATCCAACAATACCAATAATAATTAATGCAATAGAGCCAATTTTTAATGCTGAAAAACTATCACCAAAAACAAAATATCCAATTATAGCCAAGATAGAAATTCCAATTCCAGACCAAATAGCATATACGGTTCCTAACTCAAAATATTTCATTGCATATTGCAATAAGCCAAAACATATAATATAAGCTACCCATACTGTAATTGTCCAGTAGGTAGCATATTTACCACCTTGCGAAGCCATTTTCATAGCTGTTGTTCCTAAAACTTCAAAAGCTATTGAAGCTAATAAATACATCCATTTCATAAGTAATCTGTTTTAATCTGTTGTATTTCTTGTCCAAGTTTCTGTGTACGGTTGTTTTTCAACAGTCATTAATGCTTCCAAAGTATTTTCATTTTTCAAAGTAAAAACCACCTTGTAAAAACTGCCATCTGGTAAATACATTTTTCCATTTATATATTTTCCGTCTTTAAATTCTATGTCTGTTAAGAAATAATCTTCTTTTTTCTTATCGCCTTTATATTCTGTGCTACCATCATTATAGTAATGTACTTTTCCGAAGAACTTCTTGTCGTTTTCTACTATTTCATAAATAGCTTGATAGTAATCATTTTTAACATCCCAAACACCCACGATTTTATGGTCTTGTGCACAAGAATTAAATGTGAGTGCTAAGAAAAGAAGTGTCAATATTAATTTAAAATATTTCATGGTTTTTTGATTTTAACGTGTACAAAGGTGCTAGAGTTTTTAGGTTTTATTTTTGACATAAATCAAAAAACAGCTAAGTAGTCTGCTATAGAGTATAATGCTAATACAGCCCAAATAACAACCATAAACCAATATAGTTTTGGTGTTTCATTTTTAGTTACTGATTCTACAAAATGTATTTCGCCACTTTGTATAACATGAATTAAACCAAGAAATATAAAAATGGCCCAAAACCAATTCCAGTCTAAAATAATAGCGAAAGCCATTAATAATAGGGCTATTATGGTTTTCCACTTTTTCATATTAATAATAGAATTGATTATAATCTATAAACAATGTAGAAATGGAATATGCAGCCATTAAAACCCAACTTACAATAATTATCCAATAGAGTAGCGGACTTTCCTTTTTTTCGACAGGTTCAATAAAATAGGTGATTCCTGTTCGTATGTCTGGAACTACCCAAAGCAAAAATAAAATTCCCCAAGCCCAAGTCAAATTCATAAGCATTGCTATATACATTAGAATAAGCGCAATTATAGTTCGCCATTTAATAGTTTTTTTCATGTATTACGATTTTACATTATTAAAGGTTATACCAAATCTGTTTAGCATTTTTTTCTCCATAGTCCAGAAAAAATGAAACTGACCGAATATCCATCCGTATAATACTAAAAATAGTTGGTAGAAAATAAAACTTAAAACAATAAAAAGAGGGTAATACATAAAAGCATTTAGGTTTTCTAAAGTGATTCCTATAAACTTTAAAATTGGCCTTCCTATGGCTATGGATGAAGAACCTGTAATGGAAAAAACAAAAAAGATAACTATAAGTTGCCAAGGTTTTTCAATATTCCATCGTGTCATTAATTTATTCATATTCTATATTTTTTTAGATGCTGCAAATCTATAAGCTCTTTTAAAATTTGGATTTGACTTATATCAAAAAAACCAAAATTACACATCAAAATATGATTTTGACATAGGTCAAAAAAAAACATCTATCCTCACAATAGATTTGCCCTAAGAAACAAAACAATGAAAAAACAAGTATGTGCAATTCTATTAATTATCACCTTCTCCTGCTCTAAAAGTGCACCGGAGTTACTAGGAGTATGGCAAGTAAAAAGCAACTATTATAAAGCTACATATTCCATAATTAACGAGAACGATTCTATTAAGGCGAAAGTACTGTATTATAACGATGGTACTACCATTTTAAGAAAAGAAGATAAGAACACATTTTATGTTTTTGAAAACTTAAAACCATCTAATAATGGATATGTAGACGCAGTTTCTGGTGCAACAAAAACCAATGAAATAAAACCAAATATTGAACTTCAGAGTTTACATAAAGATACCCTAGAAGTTATTACATATTTAAGAAATAAACCATTAAAAGAGGTTTGGATTAGAATTAATAAATAACAATAATACATGAAAAAAACGATTCAATTTTTAAGTTTTACTGCTGTTTTATCAGCATTAATTATAGGGTGTTCTACAGAGGATATTCGAAATATCTCAGGACCAAATGGAGGAGAGGTTACTCCACCTGAAACAACCGAAGTTATTCCTGTGGATATCAATATAGATGGGTTTGATTTTATGGAAAAAATGCAAGGACATTGGGTTGGCAATAACTTAGTAATTAATGACGAGTACCCATTTTTTGCTTGGGATTATAGAGCCATTTCTCCATCACACACCTTTGGTATTCATGAAGGTGGCTCGGCAGGTAATTTATTGACTTCTTTCTTTGTTACCAATTTTAAAGGAAAACGAACCATTATGGCCAGAAATGGTGGTTTACTAAACGGCATTTATAGAACCAGTTACTTTGTTTTAGATAAAGTTGAAAATAGAAATAACGGTCGTTATTATAGATTAGTCGATGCCATTGGAGGTGATGGTATTATGTACATGGAATTACGCTTTCCAAATAGTACAGATAGCTTATATTTTAACTCTTACACTAGTGGTTTAGGAAATAGACTTCCTAATAGACATATGACCTTTAAAGGTAAACGAATGCATTTGGAATTAGCAGAAACTGCTGCTACTGCTACTGGTTACCCTCAAAATATAGTTGATACTGGTCTAGATTTCGCCAATGGATTTAACACAGATTATTTGTATGTAAAGGAAGGATTAACCGAAGCCAATTCTGCCACATTTTTAGCTGTACAAGAAACCAATAATATTTTTGAATTAGCACCACAATCGGGTGACCCTTATATCATAACAGACCATCCACAACTAGGCTATTTGCAAGTAGATATTGAGCGAGGAACGATACCAACCAATCAAAGTTTATTGCTGTTTTTATCAAGAGATCCTTTTACTGATGCAAATGGCTATTTCACATCAAATCTTGGTGCTTATAATACCGCTTTACATTACCCAATACTGTCTATTGAAGAAAATCAGTTTTTAATGACCTATATGCATCCTGGTACTTACTATGTAACTGTTGTTGCAGATACGGATGGTGATTTTTCTATTTCTGAAGGTGATATAACTCACACACAACGCATGATTACTATAGAACCTTTAGGAGAACAACAAATAACAATTGATAATATAACAATTCAAAACTAAACTAAAAATGTATAAAAATATATTCAAAATTGTATTGCTAGCACTTGTTTTAGGAATTCAAAGTTGTACTACCGCTGTTATTGATAAAGGTAATAAAAATACATTGCCACCAATTAATAAAACGGTTACATATCAAACAGATATTAAATCCATAATGACCAATAATTGCATTACTTGTCATGCTGGTCCAGCACCTAATGCAGGACTAGATTTGTCTAATTATCAAAATACAAGATATTCTGCAGCACAAGGAAATTTGGTTGCTAGAATGAATAGTGCTACAAACCCAATGCCACCAAGTGGTACATTATCACCACAAACACTTCAAATAATAGATAAGTGGATTATAGATAACCTTCCTGAAAATTAAAACTAAAATTTATACTATGAAATATATATTAATACTTGTGCTTTTTGTTTCAAATATGGCAACAGCACAAAAACACTTCACCAAAACGGGATTAACCACATTTAAAGCTTCGGTTGATACTTTTGAACCTATTGAAGCAAAAAATGAGAGTACCACAGTAATTTTAAATACAGAAACAGGTGCCATTGCCGCACTACTTTTTGTAAAAGCATTTCATTTTGAAATAGCCTTAATGCAAGAGCATTTTAATGAAAATTATATGGATTCTGATAAGTTTCCAAAAGCAACTTTTAAAGGGCAGCTTATCGATTTTAATATGAAGCATTTGTCTTCTGAAGATAAAGAATTTCAATTGAAAGGTACTTTAACTATACGCGGAAAGGATAAATTAATTGCTACTGTGGCTAAGTTAAAAAAACAGCATAATAAAATAGTTATTACTTCAAATTTAACTGTGAAACCAGAAGAATTCGATATTAAAATACCTGGTATTGTTCGTGATAAAATTGCAAAATCGATAAACCTAAATCTTCATTATGAGCTTGTTGAAAAAAAATAAATTTATTCTAATATTCTTGTTTTTCATCCTTGTTCTGGGAGGGTATTCTGCTTATAAATACACCTACAAACCACATCCATCTTTAGCTGAGAAAACCGTAGCATTTTCAGGTTCTGCTGAAGATTTTTCAGAAAAAGTTAAAACCGATGATGTTAAATGGCAAGACGTAGTTGTTGAATTAACAGGAATAATCACCCAAATAGATATTAAAGGCATTACCCTGAACAACAATATATATTGCCAATTAGAACATAGCAAAGCAATATCAACATTACAGAAAGGGAAAATCATTACTATTAAAGCAAGAATGATAGGCTATGACGACCTTTTAGAAGAAATAAAATTAGACCAAACCATTATAAAATAGAGAATTAATGAAGTATTATTTATTAGCAATATCCATAACATTTCTAGGCATAAACACTTTAATTGCTCAAGAAGATTTATTAAATGAATTAGAACAAGAAACCAAAGAAGAATCTTACGAGCAACCTGCTTTTAAAGCTATGAAAATTGGAAATTTACAATCTACTAAAGTTGCAGCAAAAGGCGATATGTATATGTATGTTTCGCATCGTTTTGGCACGCTAAAGGATGGTTTAACCACTTTTTTTGGTTTCGATAATGCCAACACTAAAATTCAATTGGTATATGGTATTTATGATGGTGTTCAAATAGGATTAGCAAGAGAATCGATAAGAAAAACATATTCATCGCATATAAAAGCAAAAATAATCGGGCAATCTAAAGATTTTCCAGTCAACATTGTTGGATATGCAACAGCAAATATTAGAACAGATTTAAGAAAGGAACAATACCCATTATTAGAATTTGGAGATAGAATGACTTATGCGACACAGTTATTAGTTTCTAGACGATTTAGTAATCATTTTTCTTTTGAATTAGCACCAACCTATGTCAGACAAAACTTGGTTTTAGAACCTTTTCAGAAACACAATCAAATAGCTTTAGGTGCTGGCGGACGTTTAAAAGTAAGTAAGCGCATGTCTGTAAACGTAGATTATGTATACAATTTTAGCAGACACAAAAACTCTATTTATAACAATCCATTAACTTTTGGGTTGGATATTGAAACTGGCGGACACGTTTTTCAGTTATTATTCTCGAATGCGCAATCTACTAACGAACCAGGATTTATTAGCAATGCAGAAGGAAAGTGGTTTGAAGATGTGTTTTTTGGGTTTAATATTGTAAGAGTATTTTAATTAGAATCCCTAACTATTCTATTAGAATAAGGCTTGCATTAATTATGCAAGCCTTTTTTATTTCCCCTAATTCTACTTAAAGTTTCTTGAGAAATGCCTAGCATAGAGGCTATATGTCCAAGATTTGCACGTTGCGTAATTGTTGGAAAAGCAGAAGTTAACAAAGCGTATTTTTCTTTAGCCGATAAAAAGTAATAACCCTTAAAAAAATCATCAATTAACGCCATTTGTTCTTCTAAAATTAATCTACCAAATCGTTCTAAAATTGGATATTTTAAATACAGTTCTTGCCATTGATTATAAGACAATGAAATTAAAATAGAATCTTCTGTGGTTTCAATATATTCAGATGCAGGTTTTCTTAAAATATAACTATGCCATGAGGTGATCATTGAATTTTCTGGATATATCCAGTAGGTAATATCTTTAGCATCTTGATAATGATAGGTTCTTACTGTCCCTTTTTCTATAAAGTACAAACGCTCGCAGGTTTTACCTTCTTTCAATAATAAATGTCCTTTGCTCGCATTTTCAAGTAAAGCTAAATTAAAAATGTCTTTTTCAGCTTCAATAGAAAGGTTGATATATTGTTTTATATATTTTATAAATTCTTCCATAAATCAAAAATATGAAAGTCTGTTTGAAATGACCTCATAAAATTTTGGTAAAACAATGGGAGAGTGCAACGTAATATTTTAGGGGTTTAGAAATATCGTTTCTTAAGAGTTTTAATTTTGCAATGAATTTCAAAAACAGTCTTGACAAGTTACAATGCTTCCTAAAATATAGTGAAACGAAACGTAATTGTTTCCAAAATTATATTCAGTCTTGATATTTTTGTATCTTTTTTTATCAAGAAAAAAAAGATAAGAATGAAAAGATTGAAAGCTCAAAAGTATAAATGCTATTTTACATAATATTGATAGTTACTATTTAGAAAAGTTTAATGGAAAGACTAAACGAGCAATTGTATAGAAATTTTAAAGCGAGGATGATGTCGTTGGAAAATTTTATACTGTTGCGTGAAGCTTACTAAATGTTAATGAGATTTTTTACAACGAGGATATCAATGCAATTTCTACATTTAATTAGAAACTAAAAGGTTTTGCTTTTTTGGCGTTGGCAAGCGATGGATAATTTACATAACGTCTAATTATAGCTACAAATGTTTTTAAACGCTGCGAAGCAAACCGCTTATTAGTATAATGACCCAAGTAACAATTAATCTTATGAAAACAAATGCTTCTGGGATATTTTACATAATACTACATTATAGCTATCAAATGGAAACAACTGCTTAAACAATATAATGAACATTTGTATTATAATTTATATTATGTAAAATAGAATATTTCATAACATCTTCTATTGTTAAAATACATGATAAATAGTTTTATTCGGAATTATGAAACTATATACTATAAATCAATTGCTCAAATTAAAAAGTAATATTCTATGAAGTTAATTTTTATACTATAAACTGTAAATAGAATACTTTATTTAAATTTCGTTTTTAAAACAATATTTAAAGTTAAACCCAGAATAATTAAAATTATACCAACTAAGCTAATTAGCGTATAGATTTCTTGTAACCAAATGGCTCCAATTATCATTGTAAATACAACTTCAATATATTTTAAAGGTGCAACTTGATTAATTTCGGCATTTTGTAAAGCTTTAGTCATGTATAGTTGTCCAAAATAACCAAAGATTCCTAAGCTTAGCAGTAAAATCCATTCCATACCTTGTGGATTTGTCCAATGGTTTATACTTAACAGGCCTCCAATGATTGCAGAAATAATCATAAAATAATTTACTACAACTATGGGATGATCATGGCTTCCAATTTTACGGATTATAATATAAACTAATCCAGTAAAAACAGCAGATAATAATGCATATAACAAGCCTAAAGTATCAATATTATTATCAAATCCTTTTAATATAACAACTCCCATAAAGGCTATAAAAAAACATATCCATTGAAAGTATTTGATATGTTCTTTTAGTAAAAATATTGCAAAAAAAGCTGCAAATATGGGAGAAATATACCTAATGGATACTGCAGATCCCATGGATAGATGATTAAGAGACATAAAAAATAATGTCATAGCAATACAGCCAACTACTCCTCTAGCAATTAATAAACCTTTTTTATTTCCTAAAAAATTTATCTTGTTTTTTAGTAAAAACGGAACAGTAAAAAATAAGGTCCCAATGGATCTAAAAAATACCACTTGATTTACATTAAAATGGCTAGATTGTTTGACTAAAACATTTAATAGTGCAAATCCTAATGCACTGATAGTCATATAAAATATTGCTTTTTTTTGCATACTTTTATTATTTAGACTTTCATATTTAGTCATATATTAAAAGCAGCCTGTTTAGAAGCTGCTTTATAGTGCAAATATACTTGTAAATGCTAAATTTATAGGTAGTAAAACTTTACTTTTTAAGCGTTTTAATAATATTAATTGCTGTTTTTGTAAGGTTAGTAATGGTGTCTAAATCATAGTTACCATCTTTATCTTTTGCTATTAGTTTTGAGCCTATACCAACACACGTTACTCCTGCATTAAACCAAGATTCTAAACTTTGTTGTGTAGGTTCTACTCCTCCAGTTGGCATAATACTAGTCCAACTACATGGTCCTTTTATTGCTTTTACATAACTTGGATTGTAAGCATTACCAGGAAATAATTTTACTATTTCACAACCTAACTCTTCTGCTCTAGCTATTTCTGTTAATGTTGCACAACCTGCAGACCATAATACTTTTCTGCGATTGCATACTAAAGCAATATCCTCTCTTAATACTGGTGTTACAATAAAATTTGCTCCTAATTGCATATATAATGATGCAGCTGCAGCATCTGTAATTGAGCCAACACCTAAAATCATTCCAGGTAAATTAGCAATAGCATATTTGTTTAGTGCTGCAAAGGTTTCAAAAGCAAAGTCTCCTCTACTTGTAAACTCTAAAAGTCTTGCACCACCATCGTAACATGCTTTTAATATTTTTTTACTGACTTCTATGTCTTCATTATAAAATAAAGGAACTAAGCCTGTCTTTTGCATTACTGATGCAACTTCTATTCTTGAATATTGTGCCATGTTATTGTTTTTTATCTTGAAACTTTTCCTGATGAATCACCACTTAATAATTTTTCTATGTCACTAAGTGTTACTAAATTAAGGTCACCAGAAATAGTATGTTTTAAACAGCAAGCTGCTACTGCTATATTTAATGCTTTTTGTTTATCTGTATCGTCATTTACTAAACCATAAATTAATCCACCCATAAATGCATCTCCACTTCCTACCCTATCTACAACAGGAGTTACCTCTTTAACATCTGCATTATAAATTGTTTTTCCGTCATATAATACGCCTCCAATACGTTGGTGCGATGCACTAACCGAATATCTTAATGTAGTCGCTACAGTTTTTAAATTAGGACATAATTTAAATAATTGGTCGTATAAAGCTGGCAACGATTTTTCGTTTTGATAATTAGGGTCTACTTTATCTTTACCTAACATAAAAAATGCAGTATCAATATCGCCTAAAATTACATCACTATATTTTAAAAGTTCTGGCATGATTTGATCTGGAGTCTTAC
The DNA here is from genome assembly GCF_002323495.1 of Olleya sp. UBA1516. NCBI lineage: Bacteria > Pseudomonadati > Bacteroidota > Flavobacteriia > Flavobacteriales > Flavobacteriaceae > Olleya > Olleya sp. UBA1516. The sequence goes on along the minus strand of NZ_DCQO01000009.1, from coordinate 297,579 downwards.
CATATTGCCATAATTTGGATCTATAATTTAAATCTGAAGAAATTGTAATCCCTAATTTATTAGCAACTTTTAAGGCGATTAAACACTCATCTGCAGCAGATTGAGATATTGCAGGTGTAATACCACTCCAATGAAACCAAGTCGCATCTTTTAAGACCGCTTCCCAATCTATGGATCCAGTTTGAATAGTTGACATAGAACTGTGAGCTCTATCATAAACCACATTACTACCACGTGTACCTGCTCCAGTTTCTAAATAATAAATACCTAGACGATCACCTCCATAAATTATGTTTTTAGAATCGACATTAAATTTGCGCATCTCTTTAAGTGCACAAGCGCCAATTTCGTTATCAGGTAATCGGGTTACAAATTCAACAGGAATACCATAATTTGCTAATGATACTGCTACATTAAATTCTCCACCACCATAAGAGGCAGCAAATGTTTTTGCTTGAGAAAACCGCAAATGACGTTCTGTTGAAAGTCTAAGCATTATTTCTCCGAATGTGACAATTTTACTCATTTTATAAATTTGATTACTATTCTATTAATTGTATTAAAAGCCAGATTGTTTTGCTTAAATCTATTGTATTACCGTGAAGATAATCAATTGACTAAACAAAACAATCTGACTTTATAAATTTAGGTTATTAAATACCTAATGCTTGACCACCACCAATTTGGATAGTTTCTGCTGTGATAAATGAAGCATCCTTACTTGCTAAGAATGAAATTACACCTGCTACATCTTCTGGCTGACCTAATCTACCTAACATAATATTATTTGCCCAAGATGCAAATACTTCTGGCTTAGTCGCTTTAATTTGTGCATGAAAAGGTGTATCAATTGTACCTGGAGATACAGCATTAACACGTATTCCGTATTCTGCTAAATCTTTAGCTAATGCTCTTGTAATGGCATGCACACCTGCTTTAGACGTACCATAAATTCCTGCTCCTGGTCCACCTGCAGTCCATCCTGCATTTGATGTATAGTTTATTATTGAAGGATGTTCTCCTTTTTTAAGAAAAGGAATTGCAGCTCTAGAAGCAAAAAATACAGAGTCTAAGTTTAATGCCATTACGTTCCTGTAAAACTCAGTTGTCATTTCTTCAAATCTAGAACGACCACCTAATCCACCTGCATTATTAACAAGTACATCAATACGACCATATTTTTCTCCAATTTTAACGATGTTTTCTGTTACTTGGGCTTCACTTGTAACATCAAAACCGTAATATTCTGCAGTGATACCTAAACCTACTAATTCTTTTAGTTTTTCAGCTCCAGCTGCATCATCAATACCGTTTAAGATTACAGTATAGCCATCTTTTCCTAATCGTTTTGCTACTTCAAAACCAATTCCACCTGTGGCTCCTGTTACTATAGCTACTTTTCCGTTTGTATTACTCATTTCTAATTGTTTTTATTGTTGTTATTCTATATTTAAAAATCTATATGCTTAATTAATTACTGGGTTTTAAAGGTTCTATTTTAGGACATAATATCCAAATAGCCAATAATGCAATTATTGCTAAAGCGCCTCCTATTAAAAAAGCGGGAGTATAATTACCTCCTGTTGTTATAAACGTTACTAAAAGAGTTAATCCTGCAGCACCTAATTTTGCAGCCATACCAGCAAAACCTGATAATGTTCCTACTATTTTTCCTCCAAACATATCACTAGGTAACGTTTGGATATTTCCGATTGCTATTTGAAATCCAAAAAGTAACACTGCCATTATAATTACTGCAGTTGTAGCAGATCCTGGTGCTTTAAGTAAAAAGAAACAAGGAATCATAATCAAACATCCTAATGTAATTACCATTTTTCTAGTTTTATCCACTGACCAACCTGCTGTTAATCTATTTTGCGCTATCAGACCACCAGCCCAAGCACCAATCATAGCACCAACGTAAGGTAACCAAGCAGAAAATGCGATTTCTTTAACGTTTAATCCAAAGACTTCAGATAAATAAATTGGTATCCATACTATAAATAACCACCATATAGGATCTAATGCTGCTGATGCAATAATTACTCCCCAACTTTCTTTATGTTTAAGAAGTTGTGCAGTTGTTGGTACATAACCATCATCGTAATTTCCGTCTTCATCTAAGTCTTGATTTTTTTGTCCAGAAAGAATGTATTTTCTTTCATCCTCAGATAACCATGGATGTGTTTTTGGTCCTGACTTTACAATGTATAACCAAGGGATTAACCATAATAATCCAAGAGCACCTACAACTATAAATATAGCTTTCCACTCTAAATAAGCAGATAATAATCCTATAACAGGATAGGCTACAATACCTCCAATTGCAGCTCCAGAATTAAATACGCCTTGTGCTAAAGCACGCTCTTTAGTAGGAAACCACTCTGCATTTGCTTTAGCTGCTCCTGGCCAATTACCGGCTTCAGCTAAACCTAATATTGATCTAAAAATTGAAAAACTTAGCATACCTTGTGCAAATGCATGAAACATAGTTGCTATAGACCACACACCTATTGAAAGTGCAAATCCCATTCTGGTACCAATCCAATCAAAGATTTTACCAAACAATGCCTGACCACCAGCATATGATAATATAAAAACTGTTGATATCGTTCCAAATATTAACTTATGTCCATCTTGATCCATGTCTGGAAATAGATCTTTAGCAATTTCAGGCCAAAGTGCTCCAAAAGCTTGTCTGTCTATGTAGTTAACAACTGCAGCCAAAGCTACAAGTCCAACTACCCACCATCTAAGTCCTTTTAATTTCATGTTTTTTTTAATTTAAAAAAATAAAAGTCTAAACCGAATAACAAGTAACTACTCATTATCAGTTGATTAACTTAATTTATATTGTTTTTGATTGAAAATAATTTGAGAATTAACGATCTTAAATTATCATCTGTTTATTTTATAAGTTATAACAGTATTTATACAGTTCGTTAAAGTGATTTTTCATTGCTTGTTTAGCTTCAATTGGGTCTTGATTTTTAATTGCTTCAAAAATTAATTCGTGTTCTTTAATAGCTGTTTGAGATAGATTTTTATCACAAACATGATACTTTTCAAAATTTGTAATTATTTCTGGAGTGATGATTAACATAAAAGTATTCATTGTACTATTTCTACTAGCTCTTGCAATAGCTAAGTGAAATAACAAATCTTCTTGAACTGCATCTTCTTTATTAATTACTTTATTTTTATAAGCATCTAAGGCAGATTTCATTTTTTCTAAATCTTCATCTGTACGTCTTAAAGCTGCTAATCTAACCGTTTTTAATTCTAACAAAATTCGGGTTTCGACTAACGATTTAAAATCAGGATCCTCTAATCTTAAAATATCTTCTATCATACCATTAAGTGCTATGACTCCAATATTTGCTACAAATGTTCCGCTTTGCGGAATTGATTTTAACAGACCATAAAATTCTAATTTTTGAATGGCTTCCCTTACACTACTTCTAGAAACTTCAAACATTTCTGATAACATTCGTTCAGCTGGCAATTTATCTCCAGGTTCAAGATTTTTTTTATTAATTAAATCTCTGATGTTAGCAATTATTGTCTTCTGAATATTAAAATTTTCGTTTTTTGTAAGGATTTCCAATTTCATATAAATAACATTTTATTTATTTAACTTTTCATGTCAAATTTAAGAATTCTGAGTAGACTTTTATTTAATTATTAAGCTAAACTTTAAGGTCTTTTTTATGACCTATAAAGCCTAACTTAACAACAAGACTAATCAAATATTTTTAGTGTTTGACTTCTAAATCATAATATCTAACTTTTGCAAAAGCCCCTTCATCTCTGGTTTGCAAATAGTTTCCTGCTTTAAAATAGTTTTCAAAAACACCCCATTTTTTCATGTGGATATCTTCGTAAACTTTGTATTCGTTTTCATTTAAAATAACCACCATTTTTCCGTCAGAAACTTCCACTTCTAAAGTAAATTTTTTGAATCCTACTTCTTGCTCAAAATTAAATCCTTCGTCATCATCCCAAGCATCTTCATGTAACATTTCTTCTTCTGTTGCATCTAAGTTTTTAAGGACTTTTGTTTTTACTCTAATTTTTCCTTTGTCCCAATAAATTTTAAGAATTGGTGGTGCATTATTATCTTTCTCTCCTATTAAATCTCTTTGTTCATTAGTTAATCTACCATGAATTTGCATAATGATAGTGCGATGATATTTACCATCACTATCTTTAGAAATATCATCTATTGCTAATTTTCCTTTCATATAACCACCTTGCTTGAATGTCCAATTAACATTATTCTCTCCAGATACCATTTGCTCTCTTAGTTCTGACCTAGAGTATTTAGTATTTGCAGTGGTTGCGCTACTTGGAAATGCATAAAAAACAATTGCTCCTTTTGTAGAATCATTATACATATAAGGTTTTAACGATTCATTTGTAGCATAATCCATAATTTCTGGTGGAGACACTTCTTGTGGCTTTTTACCATCACCAGCAGGAGTTGTTACTTTCCAATGGGTTAAATCTATGTTTGGTAGTTTATATCTATTTCTTTTCTTTTTTTTCTTCTTCTTTTTTGATTCAACTTTAGACTCTGTAACAACCTTATTAGATTGACAGTTAGCATTGAAGACTGAAACAAAAACAAACAAGACTATTAATTTAAGTTTTATACGCATAAGTTTCAGTCTTTAATTTTTATTGAATGTTATTAATTATTGTAAATCGGCTGTAAAATTATCTACTCTAGCCTCTTCACCTTGATTTGTGATGTAAATACTTACTGTGTTATTAGCACCAGAATTAAACATAATGTTTACTGGCGTGTAAGCTTCTGCAGATCCTGTAAAAGATTGTAAGATTGCTGCATCTGTTTCAGCTTGAGTAGTAAATCCTCCACCTGCAAGTATTGCAACTGTACATGATCCACCAGCAGCTTCTAGTCTATATGAGTAAGAAATCACGTAATCTGTGTTTGGAGATACTTCAATTTCTTGATAACCAATTCTGTCTCCTGCTCCCGGAAATTTAGCTGCTTGTCCACCATCTGGAACAGAGCTACTTGTATTAATTTGAATTACACCACCTAAGTTAGAGTTTTTCCAAGAATCACGACCATCTCCTGAACCATCAGGTAATGTATTATCCTCAAAACTTGGTTCTAAAATAACAGGTATGATAGCTAAAGGCTCTTCTGGTTCAAACACCACAACATCTATTGTTACTGTGTCTGATGCACCATTAGCGTCACTTGTTGTTAAAGTAACTGGATAAGTCCCTTCTCCTGCTTCAAATGTATAAGTAGGATCTTGATCCGTTGTTGTTACACCTCCACCAAAATCCCACAAATACATTGTAGATTCTGATGATAAATCAGAGAAATAAATCTTTTTAAAATCATCTATATCTGCTGCATATGTAAAATTTGCAGTTGGTAAAACAGTGTCTACTTTTGAATTAGCGTCTGGTAACTCAAACTCAAATTGATCTTCGCAACTTGTAAAAGTGAATGACATTATCATGCTTACAAGTAAAAACGTAGTCGTACGAATAATATTAACTTTGTTTTTCATATTTTTTTATGTTTTAATATCCTGGGTTTTGACTTAAAAGTCCATTACTTATATTAATTTCTCTAGCTGGAATAGGTAGTAATAAATCTCTTGTATTAAAAGTGTAGTCCATCTCTGTAGCATGTGCACTTAATACTGAGTTTGCAATTCCAAATCTTACTAAATCAAAGAATCTATGGTTTTCAAAAGCCAATTCTACACGTCTTTCATTAATTAAATCTTGTTTAGTTATCGCATCTGGAGCATCTATCGTTGGCATATTAGCTCTTAATCTAACTTCGTTAAAAGAATCTCTTGCTGCTTGTACTGTTGTTTGCGCACCACCTGCCATAATAGCTTCTACATGCATTAATAATACATCTGCATAACGTGATACAATCCAATCGTTTCCTGCTTGACGTGGATTTGGACCATAATTATCTGCTAATCCAAAACCATTAGGAAAAAATTTAGCTACTTCGTAGAAAGAACCAACAGTAATGTAAGATTCTGCTGTTCTATCTCCTCCATAAAGTCCGAAGTCCGCAATTAAATTATCATTAATTACATTTAATCCATCTTGTCTACCAACAGATGTTGTAAACTCTGATGAAAATCCTTGACTCTCTGCAGTGTTACCTGCTACATAACCAATTGCAAATAGTATTTCATCGTTTAATTCTGAATAATACACATCATGAAAGTTTGGCATTAATGAAAATTGCATGCTTTGTATTATTGATTCGCATAATTGTTGAGCGCCTAAATAATCTGGTGATTGTTTAGTTAAATATACTTTAGCTAATAATGCTTGTGCAGCTGCAGTAGATGCTCTTGACTTATAAGTACTATTTAAATTTAATATTGCTTCTTGTAGGTCTTCAATTATAACAGTGTAAATAGTTGAAGTACTAACTCTTGTAAAAAGTACATCTGTTTCTTCTGGACCAACTACAGATGTAATTAATGGTACATCACTAAATAAACGTACTAGGTTAAAGTAAGCGTATGCTCTTAAAAATTTAGCTTCAGCTGTGTAAGATGCTCTATTTGCTGCATCTGCTTTTTCAATATAATTTAAAACAGTATTTGCTCTAAAAATGATTTCGTAAGAACTAGCATAGTAATCCTCTACTTCCACATTATTTGCATCTACTAAATATCTATGAAAATCTGCTTTAGATCCTTCTGTTGTAGCAGATCTAGTATTATCAGTTCTCATTTCTGTTAAAAGATATTCAAACTGTACACCTCTATTATAATTTGAAGAGTTAGTTTCGGTATCTTCATTTACGCCTTGAATAGCATCGTAAATTCCGATAATTCCAGCAAGTACATCGTCATCGTTATTAAAAAACTGATCAACTACTACTACTGAGTCTGGCGTTGGGTTTAGAAAATCATCGTTACAAGAAAATAACATCATTCCTGAAACTAAGACCGCTATATATTTTATATGTTTCATAATTTATATGTTTTTTTTAATTAAAAGTCTACGTTTAAACCAAAAGAGATAGTTTTAAAAATAGGTGTTCCTGCTCTTTGTGCACCATATTGTGTTGGTGTGTCATCATCTACAAACTCTGGGTTAAATCCATTATACTCACTAGACGTAATGTATAATAAGTTTTGAGCAGTAGCATAAACTCTTAATTTAGATAAACCAATTCTTTCTGTTATGTCATCTGGTAAAGTATAACCTAAGTTGATGTTTCTTAAAGAAAAGTAAGATGCACTTTGTACCACGTCATCTGTTAATACTCTTTCTTGTAAAAATGAAGCATCTGGAATAATTCCTGCATCCACTACTTCTTGCGGACTAGTCGTTGCACCTTGCCAATGTGTAGCAAAATATTGGTCTCCAATGTTTTTAACTTCTGCACCATGACTACCTTGAACCATGAATGAAAAATCAAATTGATCATAACTAAACTCATTAGTTAAACTCCAAACTAATTCTGGATAAGGATTACCTAAGATAGCTTTATCTTCTTCTGTAATTAAACCATCACCATTTAAATCTTTTACAATTACATCTTGTGATTGTCCATTAATTGGGAAGTATGGAGACTCCCAGTATTGGTTTGCTAATTCTGTATCTACTACATAACCATAAAAAGATGATATTGGGTTACCTACTAGGTTTATCCATTGTGAGTTTCTACCAAATGTATCTTCTGGAGTTGCACCATTTGAATCACCATAATCAGTTAATTCATTTTTGTTTGTTGAAGCGATTAAAGTTGTGTTCCATCTAAAGTTTTCTGTCGAAATATTTTTTGTTCTAAACTCTAATTCAAAACCACTATTTACAACTTCTCCTAAGTTTACAATACCTTCAGAAAAACCTGTCGTGTAAGATACTGGGTTGTTTAACAATAAGTCATTACTTGTTCTTTTATAATAATCTAAAGAACCACTAATTTTGTTGTTAAATAATCCAAAGTCGATACCTGGATTAAATTCTTTTGAAGCTTCCCATCTTAACTCTGCGTTTGCAATATTAGCTGGAGAAAAACCTGTAGTAACGTTACCATCTATAATAGCATTTGAGTCGTTTAATAAAGATAAGTATGCGTACCAATCTGTAAGATCACTTCCTGTATCAAAGTTTTCATTACCTGTAAGACCGTAACTTACTCTTAATTTTAAGTTGTTTACAACATCGCTTTCGCTTAAAAAATCTTCGTTAGATACATTCCAACCTAAAGATAATGCTGGGAAATTACCCCATTTTGTACTTGCTCCAAATACAGAACTTGCATCACGTCTAAATGACGCTGATAACAAATACTTGTCGTTATATGCATAGTTTACCCTTCCAAAATAACCGATTTTATTTTTTTCGATATTATATTCTCCGTAGCTAGCAATAGTAGTTGCTGCATTAAGATTTTTAATTAAGTCATTAGTATAACCAGAACCTTCTACTGCACTGTTTTCAATTCTTCTGTTTTGAACTGTAAAACCTGCAAGGAAATCAAACTCATGGTTTCCAAAATCTTTAGAATATGATAAAGTGTTATCTGATCATGTAGCACTTGAAGTTTCTAGAAGTGCATCACCAGAAGTTGTTTGGTCTATTAATGATTTTTTATGTGACCATATGTAACCATCTTTCCAATATATTTTAATTAAAGGAGGTCCATTATTAGAAGAAAATCCATGAATAGCCATATCCTCTTCGGAAATTATACCATGAATCTGCATTACGATTACCTTATGAAAATTTGCACTAGTATCTGCATCTTCTGAAATAGATACCACTTGCAATCTTCCAATCATTTCGCCTCCATCGTTTAAAGACCAATTTTGCTTAGCATTATTTGGATTGTATTTGAGGTTGAAACATCAGGAATAGAATAAAACACTAAACTATTGTCTGAAGTATCATCATATAAATATGGTTGAATAGCTGTTATATTTTGATAACCAAAACCTACTAATTGATTTGGTTGAAACTCGTCTGGAGAACCATTATTATTTAAATCGACTGGTAAAGTTAATTTCCAATTTGTAAAGTCTATTATGGGTGTGCTATTTTCAGTATCCAGAATTTGACCAATAGTAGTCGACGTATTGTTATCCTCTGGATTATCAACCGATGAACAAGACATCCATAAACTTAAAAACAAAGCTGTTTTTAATACAAATGCGGTTGAAGAAAAAGCGAATTTCATTATAAAAATATAAAAAATTAGAAATTGGTTTACCAAACTGGTTTACCAAATATAAACGTTTTATATTAATATTAAAATTTTTAACGGTTTTATTAATAAATTGTTAATTATTAGCCTTTAAATTGATTAAACAATAAGTAGTAATAAATTTAAGTTAAATCATATATAATTATAGATTAAAACTAAGTGTAATAATTAAATAGTGTACACTCTTACCTTTTTCTTTTTTAATCTTGTGTTATTAATTGTATCGATAATAATAGTTGCTTTTGTTTTTGGCACAGCTACAAACACACAATCTTGTTTAAGTTCTATAATTCCAATTTCGGATTTATCTAGATTACATTGTTTAAACAACACACCTGCTACATCTCCTTTAGAGATTTTATCTTTACGTCCTCCAGAAATAAATAGTGTAACCCAATCTGTAGCTAAAGTATTTACCGTTCCTCTTGGCGTTACTGTATCATCAAATTTAATAAAATCCGGAAGGCGCTCTCCTTCCCATTGTATAACATAAGATGTCCCTTCTGCATTCATACGTGCAGTACGACCATTACGATGTGTAAACTCTTCTGCCTTTAAAGGTAATTGATAGTGAATAATGTAATTTAATTCAGGAATATCTAAACCACGTGCTGCAAGATCTGTGGCGATTATAATTTGATGTGTACCGTTTCTAAATTTAATTAATGCTCGTTCTCTATCAATTTGCTCCATGCCACCTTGAAAACAACCATGTCCAATATTATTTTTAGTTAAAAAGTCGCTTACAAATTGTATAGTGTCTTTATAATTACAAAATATAATACCTGGTTTATTACCTATATCATGTAATAAATCTACTAACGTTTGAAGCTTATTTTTATCTGGAGACAAAACTTGCTTGATTTCTAAATTTGAAACTTTAGTATCAGAATAATCAATAATCAATTCGTTTTCAAGACCTACAAAACGCGGAATTTCCATGTCTTGAGTTGCTGATGTTAGAATCCTTTTTTTAATATGAGGCAAACTAGCTATTATTTCACTCATTTCCTTTTCAAAGCCTACTTCTAAAGACTTATCAAATTCGTCTAAAACAAACGTGTTTATATCATCCACTATAAAGGTTTCACGTCTTAAGTGATCAGCCACACGACCAGGAGTACCTATTAAAATCGCAGGTGTATGCGCTAAGTCGATTTTATCTTTACTAAAATGTCTACCTCCATAAACAGCATTTGCTTTAAAACCGGTTCCCATAGTGCGAATAACCTGTTCTATTTGAATTGCTAATTCTCTTGAAGGTACTAATATTAGTAATTGTACATTTTTACAATCTGTATTTAATGCAGTAATGGTAGGCAATAAAAAGGCTAGTGTTTTACCAGTTCCTGTTGGCGATAATAACACTGTGTTTTCAGCATTTGTAATAGATAACAAAGCTTCTTCCTGCATTGGATTAAGTGCCTTGATATTTAATTTATCTAAAATATCTTGCTGTACTTTTAAATAGCTACTCATGGTTTATTTTTTCTTTTTTTTCTTTATAACCTCTTGTTTATCAACAATGGTATTATTTTCTGCTATGTAATTGGATAATATTTTATCTACTAATTCTTCTTTTGTTAAATGATGAAAAATAGTTTTTACTTTCGCTTTAAAATCTTCTGGAATATCTCTGTTTACCTTAGTTTTAAAGATTTTTTTAGCCCAAAGTAATCCATTATTTTCTTCTATACTTTTAGCATCAGCTTTTTGATATTGTTTGAAATTAATACCTAGTTCTGCTTCAAAATCCGGAATGTCTTGTACCTCGTCTTCTTGGATAACACTTAATGCAAGACCATTTGCTCCTGCTCTAGCTGTACGACCACTTCTATGCACATAAGCATCGTATGTATCAGGTAAATGATAATTAACTACAAAAGCTAAATCTTTAACATCAATTCCACGAGCAGCCAAATCTGTTGCTACAAGTATATTAATGTGACCTTCTCTAAATTGACCCATAATACGATCTCGAATCCCTTGTGTTAAGCTACCATGTATAGCTCCAGAAGAAAATTTATTTATCGCTAAATTTTTAGCTAACTTATTAACTGCTGCTTTTGTTTTACAAAAAATAATACCACGCTGACCATCATTGGCGTTTAAAAAGTGCATTAACACATTTAATTTCTCTATAGGCTCAACCACCACATATTGATGATCTATACCTTGGTGTCCAACGGTTTCCATATCAGCTTCAATAGTCAGCACTTTTTTAGACAAACTGTTTTGAACCAATTGCTTTATTGTTCCTGGCATAGTTGCAGTAAACAACAACGTTCTTCTGCTTTTTGGTAAAACCTTAATTATAGCATCAAGACCTTCTTTATGTGCACTAACCATTTCATCTGCTTCATCTAAAACAAAATATGAAATCTCTTTTATATTTATAGCGTTGCGCTCTATTAAGTCCGCTAAACGTCCAGGAGTTGCTACAACAATATGAGTAGTTTTTTTAAGTGCTTCGATCTGTGGCTTTATTGGTATACCACCAAAAACACCAGCAATAGACACGTTTAATTGAGATGAATTAAATGCTTCTAAATTTTTAAATATTTGCTGACCCAACTCTCTTGTTGGAGCTAAAATAACTGCTTGAATATCACTTTTATTACTATCTATTAATTGTAATAATGGTAATCCAAAAGCAGCAGTTTTTCCTGTTCCTGTTTTTGCAATAGCAACAATATCGTCAGTTTGGTTTAGTATTACAGGTATTACTTTTGATTGAATATCTGTTGGTTTTGTAATTTGCAAATCTGCTAAAGTGCTTTGCAATGCTGCGTGAATACCTAAACTTAAAAATTGTTGTGACATAAAATATAATTTTATGCAAATATAGTGGAGTTTTATTGGTTTAATAGATTTATGTCATGCGATTTAGAATCCCTTTTAAACAGTTATTTAATTTAATAAATTATATAAATCAAAAAGAGGATAATTTTTCAAATTATCCCCTTTTCTCACTATCAACAAACCAAATCAAAAAATCATTTATTCCATTTCTATAATACCAACCACTTCATAAGCTCTGGTACCATCTATTTGTATTTTTTCGTATAATATATTTGCGTATTCGTAATATGTTTCGTCGTTTATAACAACCTTTTCATAATCGTCTGGTAACTCATAAACAATAGTACCAACTTCAGGATCTACTACTTCATATTCATTACCTATTTGAGTATAAAATACACCATAAGCATTGTAATAATTACGATTATTATAACGTACTTTTTTATAATTTACTGGTAAGGTATTAATCCTAAAACCAACCTTTGGCGCTATTACAATATAACGACCTCTAGACTGTGTATAATACTTATTGTTAGCATAGTAATAGTTTTGTCCTCTGTATGTTACGACCGTTCTGTTTGGTACAGTTCTAACTGAAACCACTTTACGTTTTGGTGTTTTATAAGTAACCTTAGTGCTAGGCACACGCGCAGCAACAGTACGTTTAGTAGTCGTTGTTGTGGTTGTAACAACCTTTTTATTACTTGTAGTTCTTCTTGTTTGTGCTTCTGTTTGTGTAGCAAATGCTATCAGTAATACTGCTGGCAATATGTATGCTTTTATAAATGTTTTCATAATTTAAAGATTTAAAATTCAACTTTATTTTACTATCAATACTAAGACGTTTTTTAGTATTAATAGTTTAAAGGTATTTGAATTATTCCTGTTAAAAAATGAAAATATACCGTTAACTAGATTGTATCTACCAAACCAGTATTTTTATAGATGAGATTATTTTGAAGAGACAAAATCCCAGTAAATTAATGCAAAGAATTATTATTAATATACTCTAAAAATTTAGGCTTATATTGCTCCGAAACTGTTATACGTTGGTCGTTAATTATAATCTGACTACGCTCAATAACATCTATATTTTTAAGTGATACTATAAACGAACGATGCACACGCATAAATTGTGTTTCTGGTAATTCTTGTTCTAAAGATTTTAAACTCATTAAAGTTAAAATAGCTTTTGGGTTGTCTTTTAACCAGATTTTAATGTAGTCTTTTAAACCTTCAAAATATAAAACATCTGTTAATTTTATGCGCAATTGTTTGTATTCCGATTTTACAAAAAGAAATTCTTTTGCTTCAGAAATTACAGGTTGCTTCTTCCCTTTTACTAATTCAAACCAAGTAGCTGCTTTGTTGGCTGCAGCTAAAAACTCAGCGTAATCAAAAGGTTTTAATAAATAATCTATAGCTTCTACTTTAAAGCCTTCTAACGCATAATTATCAAAAGCGGTGGTGAAAACAACACGTGTATCTTTTGGTAACATTTTAGAAAATTCAATACCTGTTAAATCTGGCATTTGTATGTCCAAAAACAATAAGTCTACAGGATTATTTTTAACAAACTCCATAGCTTCAATTGCACTACTACATTTCTGTTTTAGTTCTAAAAAAGGTGTTTTCTCAACATAACTTTCTACTAAATTTAAAGCCATAGGCTCATCATCTACAATTACACAAGATATTTTTAGGTTGCTCATACTTTAGTTGGTTTCAATTTCTAATTGGGCTACAAAACGCGATTCTTTTACAAAGGTTTTAAAACTATTTTTGTTTGGATACAACAATTCTAATCGTTTTTTAATATTAGGTAGTCCTATTCCTGAGCCACTTTTATCTTCGGTTTTCTTCGGAAAATTATGATTTTCGATAGTAAATAAAACCGTTTGATTATCGCAAGTCATGTTAATGTCAATAGTACTTGCTTTACTAGCGGAAACACCATGTTTAAAAGCGTTTTCAATTAATGAAATAAATAATAAAGGTGCAATTTTAATTCCCGTTTCAGCTGAAGGAAAACTATAATTAACAACTGTTTTGTCAGACACACGAAGCTTCATAAGCTCGATATACTTTTTCATAAAATCTATTTCTTTAGTTAAAGCAATAGATTCTTCGCTTGTTTCATATAACATGTAACGCATCAACTTGCTCAAACTATGTATTGATGTTTTGGCTTGATCTGGTGAAATATCTACCATAGCATAAATATTATTCAATGAATTGAAAAAGAAATGCGGTTGTAACTGGTAATGTAAATGTTGTAATTCTGACTGTAATTTAAAATTGGTAGCTTCCTTACGTTCTGCTTCTGTTTTTACCCAACGTTTTGTTGTTTTTAATGCTATTGAAAACAATAAAGGTGCCATATATGATACCATTTGAACGTAAATAAACATCTTAAATGGTGGACCAGAACTATCACTATCCACTCTTTTCTTAACAATATTTTGAAAAAAAGCACCTTCAACTGTTTCTTTAAAATAAATGAATAATGCAATGCAAATCACATTAATACCTACAAACCAAACTGTTTTTTTTGTGAATAAAAACTTATCTATTAGCACAAAATAATTGAGATAAAACAAAACAGCAGATAGCACTAACGGAATCCAAAAATGTATAACCACTCTATTTATGTCTTGCTCTTGACCGTAAGACAATAAGTAAGGCATGCTAAACAGTACAAACCAAACTAGAATGTGCGATAACAGTGTTATGTTTTTATTTTTAATCATGAGTTTTTTATTCGTAACGTAAAGCGGTTATTGGATCTAAAGCTGAAGCTTTTCTTGCAGGATACCATCCAAAAAAGATACCTGTAACTGCACATACTGCAAATGATATTACTATTGAGTACAGCGCAACACTTGTAGGCCAATTTAAGAATTTTTCGATAAAAACCGTGGCTCCAAGTCCTAAGATTACACCAAGTAATCCACCAGTGATGCTTATTAAAATAGCTTCGATTAAAAACTGCATTAAAATATCCGATCCCTTACCACCAACAGCCATACGTAAACCAATTTCTTTAGTACGCTCTTTTACAGAAACATACATGATATTCATAATACCAATACCACCAATTAATAGCGATATACTTGCAACTGCAACTAAAAGTACGGTTAGCATTTCGCTAGTAGAGCTAAACGTTGAAATTAACTCTTCCATAGAACGCACACTAAAATCATCTTCTTCATTATCTAATAGTTTATGCTCAGTTCTTAAAATTTCTGTAACCTGAGTCACAGCATCTGCAGCATCATCTTCACTAATTGCAGAAGCTATAACTTGATTTAAATGGTCTATTGCCAAAATACGTTTTTGAACCGTTGTATAAGGCGCAATAACTACATCATCTTGATCTTGACCAAAGGTGTTTTCTCCTTTTTCTTCTAAAACACCAATAACTTTAAACGGTATATTATTAAAACGAATCATTTGTCCTACAGGTTCTTGTCCATCAGGAAACACATTATCGACAACCGTTTGCCCAATTACTACAACTTTAGAAGCCGATTTAACTTCGGCATGTGTAAACATACTACCACTCTGTAAACCAACAACTTTAATATCTAGATACTCTGGATTTACACCATAAATGGAAGAAGGCCAGTTGTTTGAGCCATTAATAACTTGTCCACCACCATTAACGACTGGTGTTACATAACTTAATAAATCGGCTTGCGCTTTTATCACTTCGTAATTTTGAAGCGTTAATGTTTGCACATCTCCTCCACTACCTCTGGCAGGACCTCTATCGTCTGCTCCTGGTTGTATGGTAATCATATTTGAACCCATATTTGAAATGGTAGAACGAATACTTTCTTTAGAACCTTCACCAATAGCTAACATAGCAATTACAGACGCTACACCAATGATGATACCTAACATAGTCAGCAAGGTTCTCATTTTATTAAGGACAATTGCCTTAAAAGCAATTTTTATTAAATTTAATAGTCTCATAATTAATCGTCTTGTTTAGGCAGTTTAGCTAATTGCTCTGCTGCAGATTGTACTTTATGATTTTTATAGTCTTGCATGATACTTCCATCTTTTAATACAATAGTTCTGCTACTAAAAGTGGCTATATCAGGCTCATGTGTAACAAAAGTGATGGTAATCCCTTTTTGATTTAGCTCCTGAAACAGCGACATAATTTCGTACGAGGTTCTTGTGTCTAAGTTTCCTGTTGCCTCATCTGCCAGAATCATTACTGGGTTATTTACCAAGGATCTTGCTATAGCAACACGTTGTTGTTGTCCTCCTGAAAGCTGCGAAGGTGTATGATGCAATCTATCTCCTAAACCAACCATTTCTAATGCTTTTATAGCACGTTCTCTGCGCTCTTCAGTAGACACTTTACTGTTATATAACAAGGGTAATTCTACATTTTCTATTGCAGATGTTCTTGCCAATAAGTTATAAGATTGAAATATGAATCCAATTTTTTCGTTTCTTATGGTTGCTAATTCATTTCGGCTTAAAGCCTTAACACTTACACCATCAATTTCATATTCACCAGAGGTTGGCTGATCTAAACACCCTAAAATGTTAAGCATCGTACTTTTTCCAGAACCACTAGATCCCATTATGGTAACAAATTCACCTTCTTTTATATTAAACGAAATTCCTTTTAAGGCATGTACCGTTTCGGTTCCCATGGTAAACTGTCGTTTTAAGTCTTCTATTTTAATAATGTCTTTACTCATGGCTTTTATTTTTTCTTGTTTCCTCCTGGACGTTGTGGCATAAACGGACTTTCGTTTGCTCCTGCTGGTCCTGAAGCTTCTGCTTTTGATACACCTTTTAAACTATACACTAACTCATCACCTTCATTAATTCCGCTTAACACTTGTACATTTACACCATCACTAGCGCCTAATGTTACTGTTTTTGGTGTTATACTTCTATCTTTTCCTAATACCCAAAGTGTAGTTTCTTTTTTTGAAGCTGTACTAACACTGCTTGATAAATTATGATGTGTATTATAAGACGTTAATGTTTCAGTTTCTGGAGTAAAGTTTATGGCTTTAGCTTCTGCAGTTAACACATCATTTAATTCCAATGTGAAAATTGAAATAGTTGCTGTTAATCCTGGTTTAAGTTTTAAATCTGGATTGTGTGCCTTAATAACCACTGTGTACGTTACTACGTTTGATGTTACTGTTGGATCTAAACGTACTTGTGTGACTTCACCTTCAAAAGTTTCGCCTAAATAAGCATCTACTGTAAAGGTTACACGTTGTCCTTCTTTTACATTTCCAATATCTGCTTCATCTACATCTGCTTCTACTTGCATTTCTTTTAAATCTTGAGCAATTGTAAATAAGGTTGGCGTGCTTAAACTTGCTGCAACTGTTTGTCCTTCATCAATAGCTCTAGATAAAACAACTCCATTTATTGGCGAATATATATTAGCATAACCTAAATTTGTTCTAGCAGATTGTAAATCTGAATAACGCTGTGTTACTGTACCTTTTGCTGTATCGTAATTAAAAGCTGCATCATCAAAATCGGATTTGCTAATTACCTGATTATCATATAAGGTTTTTTGTCTGTCGTAAATAGTTTTGGTGTAATTTCTTTGGCTTACAGCATTATCATAAGCTGCTTGTGCTTGTGTTTTTGCAGCATTTAAGTTAGTTTTATCTAATTCTGCAATAAGCTGACCTTCTTTAACTACGCTATTGTAATCCACATAAATTTTCTCCACAACTCCAGAAACCTGTGTACCAACTTCTACTTGTGTAATTGGCTCAATAGTTCCCGTTGCAGTAACCATAGTGGTTACGTTATTTATTTTTGCTGTAACCGTTTTAGGTTCTATTACTATGGCATCGTCGCTTTTTAAAAAGCTATAGCCTACAAATGCAAGTACAAGTACGACAATGCTAGTTATTATTATATTTTTTTTGTTTTTCATGATCGTTTTGATTAAAGTTTAATATCGTTTCCTTGGTAAAATTGTAATAATTCGTGGTACAAAATATTTAAGTATTTAGACTGTAAATAGTTTTGTTGTGCATTGGTATATGTGTTTTGACTTATTACCAAGTCTGTAGTACTTAATGCACCTAATTCGTATTTTTTTTGTGCTAGGTTATAGCTTTGTTCTGCTGCTACTTTAGAGGCTTCAGTAGCTATAACTTGCTCTTGTGCAGAGACTGCATTTTGGTAAGCAGTTTCTACTTTTTTATACACTTCTTTTTCTGTGTTTTGCTTTTGTATTTCCGCTTTATCAATATTTATTGATGCTGTTTTAACTGCTGCTTTAGTTTGATTTCTATTAAATATTGGAATGGTTAACGATAAGCCTAATTTTTGATTGAAGTTAACATCAAACTGATCTGAAAACGTATTATCGTTAATACTTGTGTAACCAGAACCCATACTTCCTGTTAAGGATAAGGTTGGTAAAAAACCACCTTTAGCAATGTCAAGTTCTTTCTCGTTTGCTGCAATATTTAATTGACTTGCCTGAATTTCTGGCAGAAAACCAATAGCATTATTATAAAGTTGATTTTTATCGATGTCTAGATTAATTAAATCCATGTTTTCATCAATAGTTTCAATTTGAATATCTTCTAAAGGCGATAATTCTAATAATTGTTTCAGTTGAATAATGTATTGCTGATAATCATTTTTAGCAGATATAACATTGAATTTGTTAGTAGCTGCTTGACTTTGTGCTTCGGTGTAATCACCTAAAGCAATGGTTCCTGCATCTAATCTTGCTTTTGCTCTTTCAACTTCTTTTTCTGATGCAACAACATTGTTTTCCGCTATAGCGATACTTTCTTTGCTATAAAGCGTTTGTAGATACACTTCTAGAATGTTTAAAACAATATTGTTTTTTTCGACTTCTTCTAGAAAAATACTTTGCTCTAATAAAATCTTGTTTTGCTTGATTTGATTGCTAAGTTGATTCCCTTGAAATAAAGTCATCGAACTATTAATACCAACATTTGTACTATGGATTTGATCTGTAACATAATCGCTAGTAATAGGATCTATAGTACTTCCGTTAGAAAAATTTTGCGATGCACTACCAAATAGGTTTGGTAATCTAGACGATTTTGCTTTGCTGTAATCTACTTCGGCAAGGTTTTTATCTAAAGTGGCATCTTTGATCGTAATATTATGCTCAATTGCATAATCTATGCAATCTTGAAGCGACCAAACTTTAGTTGATGTTTCTTGAGCAAACGACAATTGCACAAAAAATAAACTGACTATGATTAAATATAATTTCATTTTAAAAGGTGTTTTAATTCTACACTTCAAAGGTGAAACTATATACTATCTTATTATAATGCGATAGACGTTTGAGGGTTTTAACTATACGAAATCGGGAAATCTATCGACGAGAATTTTTCGGCTTTAGCCTAAAAACAAAAACAGCCTCTAAATAACTTAGAGACTGTTTTTTATATAATTAAAAAAGTGCTTTAATTTTTAAGCGAATTCATGTCAATTACAAAACGATATTTAACATCGTTACTTGTTACACGATCGTAGGCTTTATTAATATCTTGCATATCAATAAGTTCAATATCACTGGTAATATTGTGTTCTCCACAAAAATCTAACATCTCCTGTGTTTCTTTTATACCTCCAATTAAAGATCCTGCTATACGTTTACGACCTACTATAATATTTCCACCATGAAAAGGTTCTAACGCTTCAATTGCACCAACTAAAACCATCGTAGCGTCTATTTTAAGTAACCCTAAATACGGATCCATTTTATGACCTACAGGAATGGTATTTAAGATAAAATCGAAACTACCTTGGTGTTTTTTCATGTCGTCTGCATCTTTAGACACTAACACTTCATGTGCGCCTAATCTTTTTGCATCTTTACCTTTTTCTGGAGATGTTGTAATCATAACAACATGCGCTCCTAAAGCATTCGCAAATTTAACTCCCATGTGACCTAAACCACCTAGACCAATAACACCTACTTTATCTCCTTTTTTAACTTTCCAGTGACTTAAAGGGGACCATGTTGTAATTCCAGCACATAATAAAGGTGCTGTTGCTGCCTCGTCTAAATTTTCAGGAATACTTAATACAAATTTTTTGTCAACCACTACTGACGATGCGTATCCACCATAGGTTTGTTTACCTTCAATATGTTTATCTGGACTGTTGTAGGTCCACGTTGCACCTTTTTCGCAAAATTGTTCTAAATCCTGATCACATGATGCGCAAGATTGGCAAGAGTCTACTAAACATCCTACACCTACTAAATCACCAACTTTATAATTGCTAACTGCTGATCCAACCTCTGTAACACGACCAATAATTTCGTGTCCTGGCACTACTGGATAGGTAGATCCTTTCCAATCGTTTCTAACCGTATGGATATCACTGTGGCAAACACCACAATACGTAATATCAATTTTTACGTCGTCCGTACCTACAGCACGTCGTTGAATATCTAAAGGTTTTAAATCTTCGGTTGCTGAAGTTGCACCATATGCTTTTACTGTTGTCGTTGCCATTTTTATGCTTTTTTAAGTGTTACTTTAAGTTCTATCTCTGTATTAAATACTTTGGAAATTGGACATACTTCCTTTGCTTTGTGTGCTATTTGCTGGAATTGTTCTGCATCAATTTCTGGAACATCACCTTCTAGGTTTAGTGTTATTTTAGTAATTGCTCCATCCTCAAAAGTAACCGTAGCATCTACTTCCAAACTTGTTGCTGTAAAATTGTCTTCGTTTAATAAAAAGCTTAATTGCATTGCAAAACATCCTGCGTGTGCTGCTCCTATTAACTCCTCTGGGTTTGTTCCTTTTTCACCATCTTCAAATCGTGTATGAAACGAATATTGTGTTTTATCTAAAACTTTACTTCCTGTGGTTAGACTTCCTTGTCCATCTTTACCACTTCCCTTCCATTCTGCATTTGCTTTTCTTGTAAATTTCATTTTGTATGTTTTAAGTTAAACTATAATTATTTAGACGCTGTTGGATAGTCAGTGTATCCTTTTTCTCCTGTTGTGTAAAAAGTATCTTCATCCCAATCTGCCAGCTCTAAATTGTTTTCAAAACGTGCTACTAAATCTGGATTTGAAATAAATAACTTACCGTAAGCGACTAAATCTGCATTACCATCCTCAATAACCTTGTTTCCTTTTTCTTGATCAAAACCTGCATTAATCATTAATGTACCATTATATAATGGTCTAAAATGCTTAGCAATCTCTTTGACTGCATAAGGAATCTCTGAAACATCATTAAAAGGTTCTGATAAGTGTACGTAAGCTAGATTATAGTTATTTAATTTTTTGATAATATACTCAAATGTAGGAATGGTCTCTTCATCCATTGTCATACCAAAAAGACCATCTAAGGATGGGTTAAAACGTGCTCCAATTTTTTCTTGCGGAATTACTTCTTTTATAGCATCTAAAACTTCAAAGAAAAAACGTGTTTTATTTTCTATGCTTCCACCATATTCATCTGTTCTATTGTTAGATGAATTATTAAAAAACTGATGAAATAAATAACCATTTGATGAATGAATCTCTACACCATCAAAACCTGCTTTTACTGCATTTGCTGCAGCATCTTGAAAATCTTTAACCGTTTGTTTAATCTCTTGAATAGTCATTGCCTTAGGTGTCACAGTATCTTTAAACCCATCAGGTGTATACGATTTTGCGTTTGGATTTAAAGCTGAAGATGATACTGGTAAATCTCCATTATGAAAGTCTGGATGTGACATACGTCCAACATGCCATAATTGAATAAAGATTTTTCCGCCTTTATCGTGCACACGTTTGGTTACTTTTTTCCAGCCCTCTATTTGCGCATTTGTATGTATTCCTGCGGTATTGATATAACCGACAGCTTTTTTTGACACTTGAGATCCTTCGGTAATTATTAAGCCTGCAGAAGCACGTTGCTCATAGTATAATCCGTGTAATTGATCTATTGGTACATTACCATCGTTATTTGCACGACTACGTGTCATAGGAGCCATAACGACTCTGTTATTTAAACTTATGCTTTTGTTATATGGTAGTAATAAAGGTTGTTTGCTCATATTTATAAACTGTATTATGTTAATAACATCAAATTTACAAATCAGAAACATCAATTTAATTGACCTACATCAATTAAGACAGATTTAACTTTTTAATTGTTTTCTTACTCTGCTTAGGTTTTCAGGAGAAATACCAAGGTAATTGGCAATGTCATAATTGGGTACTCGGTTTTCAATATTTGGATACGACACGCAAAACTCTAAATACCTTTCTTTAGTATTTTTTTCAAGTGTAGATAAAATACGCTTACGCTGTGCGATAAAAGCTTGGGTTATTAATACCCTAAAATAACGTTCAAAAACTGGTGCTTTTGTGTATAACTCTTGCAGCACGTCGTAATTTATTGCCAATAGTGTGGCGTCTTCAATAGCTTCAATATATAAGATGGATGAACCTTGATTATAAAAAGCATCAAAATCTCCAATCCACCAATTTTCAATAGCAAATTGAATAATATGAATACCACCTTTATCGTCAATGTAATATGCTTTTAGACAGCCTTTAACAACAAAGTATTCATGCTTAACATGTGTGCCAGGTTTTAGTAAAAACTGCCCTTTAGATACAGATATTTGATTTAAAGCAGCATTAAATAATTTAATATCCTCCAAACTTGGAGATACGTGATTATTTATGTGATTTATGATAGCAGAATACATCATACAAAGATGCTAAAAATTTAAATAAATATCAATGGAATTATTGAGCTTTAAATGAATAAAAAAAGGCTTTATGTAAACATAAAAGCCTTATCAACTACTATCAATCAATTCAAAAAAAATAAAAACGTAAAATAACTTAAGGGTTAATAAACGTATTAATATCTTCCATACTAAATTTAGGATTAGCACCTTGACTTCCCGCAACCAATGCTCCAATAGCACATGCATAATTAATGGCGTCTTGAGGATTGTCACCCTTAAGTAATTTGCTTATTAGTGTAGCTAAAAATGAATCTCCTGCACCAACAGTATCAACGACCTCTATATGGTAACCACTATTGTAATAAAAGGTATCATTAAAATATAAAATTGCGCCATGACGTCCTTTTGTTACACAAATAGTTTTGGTATTTGTATGATCCGCTAAAAATTTAATATTTTGCTCTAAAGAATGTGTTTTGGAATTTAATGTTTCTCCTATTTCAAAAATTTCTTCATCATTAAATTTTATAAAATCAGCTTCATTCATTAAATGATTTAAAACCTCTTTTGTATAATATGGCGCTCTTAAATTTACATCAAATATCTTGTACTTTGCATATTTTAAAAGTTGGTATAAAGTCTCTCTGGAGTTTTCATCTCTTGCAACTAAACTACCGTAAATAAAAGCATCAGCTTGTTGTGTTACACTTTTATTAAGCGATGTAATTTGAATATTATCCCAAGCTCTAGGAAACATAATATCATATGAAGCAGAACCTTTTGCATTAAGCATTACTTTAACCTTACCAGTTTTTAACTTAACATCCACTTGTAAATTATCGATATTTACACCTTGACTTAAAATGAAATCTTTTATTTTACTACCTTTATTATCGTCTCCAATACTACTAATAATTGATACATTATTGTCTAAAGACTTTAAGCGCAAAGCCACATTTAAAGGTGCTCCTCCAATTTTTTTATGTGAAGGAAAAACATCCCATAACACTTCTCCAAAACAAACTATATTTTTCATTTATATTAGTTTAAATATTAGCGTTTAAATCAAATACACATTGCTCCACACCATACTTTAAAATATCATTATATGCTGTTGTGTAAGCTTCAACAAATGGCTTTGAGTCTTTTAATGAACCAAAAATTGCTTCTATTTCTAAAAATGCTTCTGGATTAGCAGTGCTTTCCAGTGCTTTTGCATGTAATACCGGTTGCATAGCATCTTTTATTATTAAACCATTTCCTTTCTCATCTTTACCTAAACTATATATAGCCCAAGCAGCTACTACAAATGCAGCACTAGTAATATCACATTTATCTTGTAATTGTGCGTTTACTGTCGGTAATATAAAAATGGGAAACTTAGCCGAACTTTCTGAACAAATACGATCAATTTGATCTTTAATATTGATATTTCCGAAGCGCTCTAACAACGATTGTTTATAGGCATCCAAATCAACACCTTCTAAATCGCCTAAAGTTGGTGTCACTTCTTCATCCATATAATGCATTAGAAAAGTTCTGATATTTGGATTGTTGACCGCTTCATCAATGGTATTATAACCCATTAATGCACCAAAAATTCCTATTACTGAATGACCAGCATTTAATAAGCTTAGTTTCATTTTTTCATATGGCACCACGTCTTTTACAAACTGCGCTCCAACATTTTCCCAAGCAGGTCTTCCTTCAATAAAATTATCTTCTATAACCCATTGTTTAAAAGGCTCGCAAACTACTGGCCAAGCATCATGAATCCCTGTAGTTTTAATTAATTTTAATATATCCTCTGGTGTCGTTGCTGGTGTTATCCTATCTACCATAGCGTTTGGAAACGATACGTTTGACTCAATCCAATCGATTAAATCTGGCTGAGCTTTGCTAACATAACTTAGTAACATCATTTTTGTCATGTGACCATTACCTTGAATGTTATCGCATGACTGAATAGTTACACCCTTTAAACCTAGTGATTGCCTTAACTTTAATGCTTGTGTGATATATCCAAAAATGGTTTTTGGTGTGTTAGGATATTCTAAATCGTGAATAATTAACGGATTTGTAAAATCGAATGTCTTAGTCGCTTCGTTGTAATTATAACCACCTTCTGTTATAGTTAATGATATAATTTTTACTTCAGGACTAGCCATTTTTTCGATAACCGCTAATGGATTTTCTGGCGCATATAAAAACTCCACTATAGAGCCAATAATACGATTAGTGTGAGTACCATCTAACTCTTTAACCACTAAAGTATACAATCCATTTTGATCTTTTAGAGTATTATAAATTCTGCTATCAAAATCTAATAATGCAATACCACATATTCCCCAATCCTTGTTGTTTGGATCGTGTAATAATTGGTCTGTATAAAAAGCTTCATGTGATCTATGAAAACCACCAATACCAATGTGTACTATTCCTGTCTTTATGGTCGTTCTATCGTATTGTGATACTGTAATTCTTTCAGATATATTTGAAAGATTTTCAGCGTTTAATTTGTAATTTTTCATCTTAATAATTTTATTATTTACTCTCAAATCTTTGAAGTAATACTGCAAAAATGATTATGGCTCCTTTAACAACTTGCTGAGGATAAGAAGGTACATTTAGTAAGTTTAAAATGTTTCCTATTAATCCTAAAATAAGCACACCCATTAACGTATTAATAGCAGTCCCTTTACCACCATTTAAACTAGCTCCACCAATCACAACAGCTGCTATAGCATCTAACTCCCAAGACATTCCCATATTTGGTGATCCTAAATTAGTTCTGGATGCGACTATTATTGCAGCAGTAGCAGCTAAAGCACCAGAAATAGCATATACCAAAAACTTATACTTGTTAACTTTAATTCCGGATAAGCGTGAGGCTTCTTCATTACTACCAATAGCAATAATTAAACGACCAAATACATTATAACGCAACATAACCATAGTAGCGATTACGATTAAAAAAAAGACTATAGCAATATTTGGAACACCTAATGTAGAGTTGTTTGCAAAATTTGACATAAATACACCTCCTGCAGTTTTAAAAGTAACTGGAGACCCTTTAGAGTAAATAAAACTTAATCCTCTTGCAATAGTCATTAATGCTAAAGTTGCAACAAAAGGAGCCATTTTTTGATAAGCTACTAGATAACCCGAAATACTACCTAAACCAAAACCGATAGCAATGGTAAAAACAATAGCTAATGGTAGTATGACTAAATTAATTAAAATAGCAAATGTAACTGCAAGCAATGCAACCATGGAGCCAACTGATAAATCAATACCTCCTGTTAATATTACTATTAACATCCCTATACTAATAATACCAATACCAGAGACTTGTTTTAATAAGTTAGACAAGTTTACTGAAGTAAAAAACACATCGGATATCAATGCTGAAAAAATTACCAGTAAAATAAAAATGAATATAGTATTGTACTTTACTAAAAACTTAAGAATACCACTTGGACTGCTAAGTTGTTGTTTTAATGTTAAAGCCATAACATGAAATTTTTAATATTTAATTAGATTGTTTTAATGCTTTACCTATCGAGTAACGCAATATGTTTTCTTCGGAAAATTGTTCTTTTTGTAACTCGCCATAAATAGTCCCTTCATGCATGACTAAAATACGGTCAGAAATACCCATAATTTCTGGCATATCAGAGGATATTACAACTACTCCAACTCCTTTTTTAGCGACTTCGTTTATAAGATTGTAGATTTCTATTTTAGCACCAACATCTACACCTCTAGTAGGTTCATCAATAAAAATAACTTTACTATCAATACTTAACCACTTAGCTAGAGCTACTTTTTGCTGATTTCCACCACTTAAGTTTTTAACATCAATCTCTGAGCTTGGGGTTTTAATGTTTAATTTATCAATTAAACTTAATACCTTTTTATACTCGCTGTCCACATTAATAAATCCTAATTTTCCTGAAATAGAATTAAAATTAGTCACACTAATATTTCTTCTTATGGACAGTGGTAGAAAAACCCCTTCTTCTTTTCTGTCTTCAGACACAAAACCAATTTGATGCGCTGCAGCATCTACCGGAGATTTTGTTTTAATCTCTTTACCGTTTAAAATTAAAGTTCCAGATTTTTTTTTGTCTGCTCCAAAAATAAGTTTAGCGGTTTCTGTTCTTCCACTACCTCCTAATCCTGCAATACCAAGCACTTCACCTGGACGTACTGAAAAAGAAACATCATGAACCATGGTGTCTTTTGCAGTTAGATTTTTAACCTCAAAAATAGGTTCTGTTCCTATTTTTACATCTCTAATTGGAAACAAATCTTTCAATTCGCGACCAATCATTAATCGGATAATACCATCTGTATCTGTCTCCTTAATAGCCATACTTCCTGTATCAACACCATCTCTAAGTACTGTAACAGAATCTGCTATTTTAATAATCTCGTCTAAATGATGAGAAATGTATATTATTGAAATTCCTTGATCTCTTAATCTAAAAAGGTTGTCAAACAGTTTTTTTGTATCTGTAGGATCAAAAACAGTTGTTGGCTCATCTAAAACCAATACTTTAGTGTCTTCAGATAATGCTTTTGCAATTTCGACTACTTGTTTTTGGACTATACTTAAATTTCTAACTTTTGCTGAAGCGTCAATTGTAAAGCCTAAAGAGTCTATTAAAGCTTGAGCATCTTTAGTAATCTTATCCCAATTCATCCAAAACTTACTTGCTCCTAATTTGTGTAAATAGATGTTTTCGGCAACAGACAAATCATTAACTAAAGACAACTCTTGATACACCACACTTATGCCTAAAACCTGACCTTCATGTGTGTTTTTAGGATTAATTTCTGTGCCATTTAAGCGAACAGTACCAGAGTCTTTATAATGTACACCACTTAATATTTTTATAAGTGTTGATTTTCCTGCTCCGTTTTCGCCTAATAAAGCATGAATTTCTCCTGGTTTAACTTTTAAAGTCACATCTTTTAATACGGAAACAACACCAAAACTTTTGGATATACCTGACATTTCAAGACGATATTCATTTTTTAAGTTTTTCATATCAATGGATATTAGCTATTAAAATAAAGCATCAGGATTGTAATATTTAGCAGCGTTTTCTTTTGTAATTAATAAAGGTGCTGTATAAGATTTTTTATCAAAATCACGTTTTCCGTTTATATATTCTATTGCATATTTAACAGCATTTTTACCAATTTGCACTGGACTATTCATTGCAGTACAACCATAAAAATCAGTTTCCATAATGTACTTAATAGCTTCTTTTTGTCCATCAGCACCAGCAACTATTAATATATCATCTGTTTTACCAGCCTGTTCAATAGCTTTAATAGCACCTAACACACACACATCAGACTCAGTGATCACCACATTAATATCTGGATGAGCTACCAAAATATCCTCCATAGCTTTTAAACCACCTGCATAAGACCACTCTGTATACGCTTGGGTTTTTACATTTAAATTAATTTTTCCTTGCGTACGTAATTGCTCCTCTGTTATACCTTGTAACAAACCTTGTTTGCGTGTGCGTCCAACAGGGTTTCCTGCGTTACCACTTAACAAAGCAATATTCATTGGTGTGTTACCCATTTTTTTAGCTAACCACTCTCCTGCTAATGCGCCATTTTCCAGATTATTAGATTGAATGGTTGTTACAAAATCTGCGGAAGAGTTTATAGAACTATCAATTATAAAAACCGGAATTCCTGCAGCTTTAGCTACTTTTGTAATCCCAACCAAAGCATCTGGATCTTTTGGATTTAATAAAAGGGCATCAACACCTTTAGTTATTAAATCCTCAACCGCAGCAATTTGCTTGGTGATATCATCTTGACCGTCTGCTGATAAAAAAATCATACCATTTTTTTCTGTAGTAGATTTAATACTTTGTAGCAGAGCTTGGTAGTAAGGCGCATTTAATGATGGTGTGCAGTAGCCTATTTTTTTACCTGTAAGATCTATAGCACTATTAAAAAGCGCTCCTTCTACCTCTGCACCACTTGTTTTATTTTGACTTACGTCTAAATGCTCTACACAGCTGTATAGCGATAGATTAAATAAGAGAACCAACATTGGCATACTTATAAATTTTAGTTCGAATTTTAAGTTTTTTATTCTCATGATTTTAAATATTACTTAAAGATATTTGTCTTTTTATGTAAGTTAACACTTTATCGTTATACATTAATTATTACTGCTTTAGCTTTAATTTAAAACAATGTTATATCTAATTGTAACACGGTCTTTTCTTGCTCTGGATTCCACATTGCAGTAACATCCACTGGTATATTATAATTACTGATTTTAAGCTTTTTACTAAAGGTAGCACCAACATTAATGATATTACCAGATCCTTTTGTATAAAAAGTTTTATCTGTAATAAAAGACCATGCACCTCCAGCAAATAAAGACAAGCTTGAAGATTTGTTTTGCCACACTTTACTATTAATTTCAAAATAATGTGTCCACGAGTTTTCTAGGTCACCATTGGATTGCACTTGATAATCACCAGAACCTCCATTAATAATTGTTGCTAAATACAATAACGTATTAGGCGTAATATTGTAACCAAAATTTAAATCCACAAAATTATAACCTTGTGTTTTATCATAACTCCAATAGTGAAGCTTATCTCCTCTTTCTTCTACACCTGTATAATTATTATGTGATACTGCTTCAATAAAAAACTTATCTGAAAAACGGTATTTGGTATAAATTGAAAACTCTTTATAGTAAGCACTTTCATTTTCGTTAGTGTTAATGTTTTTTACATCTACTGAAGAAAAACTTGCTCCTCCCCAAAAACCAAAAGTAAACTTCTTGTTTTTTGAATTATATTCTAAGTTAGCAGTAAATAATGCTCCTGGATGCACCACAAAACCATGCCATGTGTGCATATTCTTTACATGCGCACCTATACTAAATGGCTCATAATCCTGCTCTGTATCTTCTACATTATTTTGGTTGTCTTCCTCTAACACCTCTTGATTTTGAGAAAAAACATCTGGAACAACACTAAGCATAAAAAAACCAAACAATAATAATAGTAGTAGATTTTTATTACCAAGCTTTTCAGACTTTATAGTATGTTTGGTTAATTGGCTAATTATCATTTTATTATGTTTTAAAATTCAGTATATTTTTAAACGTCATAATTACGTTTGTTTTTCAAATGTATCATAAATAATTTATAAAAACCTAATAATTCGCAAAAAAAATATGTTATATTAACTTTTATATATGCTATATTACCAAAAACTTAAGTATATTGTATTGGATACACATATATTATTTAACGTAACAAAGACGTTAACGTGCCTATTTTAATAAATGAAATAAATCTATGAGTACAGAAAAAATATTAAACCTATCGGTAGATTGTGTGGTATTTGGTTATGACACCAACACCAAGTCGTTGAATGTTTTATTAATAAACCGATTTTTAAAATCTAAATTGTCTGAAGAAATTTTGGTTGATGATTTTGTATTGACGGGATATCATGTATATAATGACGAAACTTTGGACGATACAGCCACTAGAGTTTTAAAAGAATTAACAGGATTAACAAATCAATACAAAAAGCAGTTTAAAGCTTTTGGAGATCCAGATAGATTAACAAATCCAAAAGACCTAATTTGGATTGAAAATGAAGCTTTTAATTTAAGAACAATAACAATAGCTTATTACTTTTTACTTAAAACAGAAGATGTTAATTTAGAAAAAAACGCCTTCAACCCAAAATGGTTTCCTGTTAACACCTTGCCTGAAATAGGTTTTGATCACGAAAAAATAATATTGGAAGCTTATGAAGATTTAAAAGTTAAATGCTTATCAGAGCCAATCATATTTAAATTACTTCCTGATAAATTTACAATTAATGAAGTACAAGATCTATATCAATCTATCTTAGGCATTGAAATAGACAATCGCAACTTTAGACGCAAGCTAATTAACAAAAAATACATTATTGCTTTAGATGAAAAGCAAGTTGGCGTATCCAAAAAACCTTCACAACTTTATATGTTTAGTTTGGATATATATAATAAAATGTTTAGCAAAAATTATTTGATAAGCATCTAAAATTTATATTGTAATTTTTTAAATAAAAAAAAACCCATTAAGATTACTCTTAATGGGTTTATAATTTAAACTATGGTCGATTATATTTTTTTAACCTTAACTGCGTTCATCCCTTTCATTCCTCTTTCAAGCTCGAAAGACACTTTATCATTTTCTGCAATTTGATCAATCAATCCACTAACGTGGCAAAAATATTTTTCGTTGTTTTCTGTATCGATAATAAAACCAAAACCTTTAGATGTATCAAAAAATGATACTTTACCGTTTCTTACTGGATCTTCTTCCTCTCCTTCAACCTTTTTAGGAACACCTAAAACGATTTCTTCTGCATCAATCTTTTCCTTTAATTCTGGATCTGGTGGAGTATCTACCAAATTACCATTATAGTCTACATATGCAAACTGTATACCATCAGAACCACCATTAGCTTCTTTGTCAAGCTTACGTGCCTCCATCTTCTTGCGCTTATCTTCTCTTTTCTTTAAGCGTTTTTTTTCTTTTTCACTTTTATTAAATGTTTGTTGCGATTTAGCCATTAGCGTTATTAAATGTGTGTTTTAAATGAATTCATTTGTCAGAAAGTAATTAAAAGCTATGTTCTGCTTAACGATTCTAAAGTACTTAAAATAAAGATTAAGGAAAGGTTTACTTGCTTAAATGAGCTACAAAGATAGTAAATTTTTAAATAATTGTATATTAAGTCTTTAGGCTAATTAGCTTTTTTTATGTAACAGCCTTAATTATTGCTTTTTAAATCGTGAAAAAATAACTAGTTTTTTCTTAGAGTTAATAAAATAAACTCCTGTTAATAAAGTTAATGCTGCCACTATAGATTGCATCGTAATTTGCTCGTCTAGTACATACCAACCTAAAAACAATGCTATTACAGGATTTACATAGGCAGAAGTAGAAACTTTTTCTGTAGCGACCTCTTTTAACAAGTAATTAAATGCTGTAAACGCGACAACGCCTCCAAAGACAATTAATAATAACATAGACCCTTTGGCATTTAGACTCCATTTTGTTGGTGCTAACCAAGCCTCATTAAAAGCTAAGCTTAATATAAATAATAAAAGACTAGCAAAAAGCATTTGATAACCCGTTGCTACAAAAAAGTTTTTAGGCAAATTAGATTTAGAAACAAAAATACTACCGTAACTCCAGCTTAATACACATGTAAATATCATTAATATTCCAATAATACTGTCCTTATTAAGTGCTAATGCTTCTTGACTTACTAAAAGACACATACCTATAAAGCCAAAAATGACACCAATAATAGATTTAGTTTTAATTTTAGAACCATGCAATATTCGCATTAAAAATATAACAAATAATGGTTGTGTAGCTGCTATTAATGCAGCAAAACCACTATCTACATACTTTAAGGCCCAAACAAAGACTCCATTACCATATACCAGAAATAAAAATCCAGCAAAAGCTAAATTTAATAATTGTCTTTTGGTAGCTTTAAGTGATATTTTTAAAAATTTGGCAATTATAAAAATCAATATTCCAGCACTAAAAAATCTTATTCCTGCTAAAAAAAATGGTGCGACCTCTGACACCATAATTTTATTTAACAAATATGTAGAACCCCAAATAAAGTAAATAGAGAAAAAAGCAAGTACAATTAATATTGATTTTCTAGTACTATCCATACGATTAATTTTAAACGAAATTAATGATTAATCCTATATAAATGGTAATTAAAAAAAACAATAATTATCTTTGTAAAAAAGACAAATATTATGCTTCAAACATTTCGTATCGTTGCTTTATTAGAAGGTGTTTCTTACTTATTATTAATGGCTGCTGCTATTTACAAAAGACTTCCTGATGGTGACGATTATTACGTCCAATTATTAGGAATGCCACATGGTTTATTATTTGTTGGATACATTGCTCTAGCTTTTTTAATTAAGCCAGAACAAAAATGGTCAAATAAAGTCTTTGGTATTGTATTATTGGCGTCCATATTGCCTTTTGGTACTTTTTACGTAGATAAAAAATACTTAAAATAAGTTTGCAATAGTGTGATGCACTAAAATATTAATTTGACAACCTATCCTTTACAAACTCAATTTTAGTTTTTCCGTGTGGTTTTGAATTACCATCCTTGTCTAGATTGACCATAATAATATTATCTACTGTAATTATGGTTTCTCTGGTACGCATATTTCTTACTTCGCAATTTAAAGATATTGAGGTACTTCCAAATTTTTTAACTTCCATACCTATTTCAATTATATCACCTTCAACAGCCTTACTCATAAAGTTAATTTCGCTCATGTATTTGGTCACCACTTTATTGTTTTCTAACTGTATTATTGTATAAAGTGCAGCTTCCTCATCAATCCAAGCTAATAATTGTCCTCCAAATAATGTTCCGTTAGGATTTAAATCTTCGGGTTTTACCCATTTTCTAGTGTGAAATCTCATGTTTTTTTCTTTTAATCAAAGATAAAAAATCTTGATTGTTAACAACACAGTTAAAAAGTATATTTAACTATACCATCATTAGTCTTTATTATCGATATTTTTAATAAAACTTAAATATTATGACTACCAGAGACACACAATTACTAGCTATCAGACCCATAATTAAAAGTATTATCATTAGTCAAAATATGAGCGATGAGGAGCGTTTCCAGAACATAACCCTTAGACCAATTATAAAATTACAAAACGAATTATTTATTCAAGTTTTTAGAAATTATATAGCTAAACATAAAAATGTATTTTATCAATTAACCATTGAAAAACGTTTAAATTATATTGAAAATGCTGTCCATAAAGACATCAAATTTAGAAATAGTATAAAAGGAATGATAATTGGTCAATTTACTACAGAAGAATATGAAAAATATATTCTAAATTCGTCCGCTTTAAATAAACGAATGATGTCCATTGTAAAACAGCGTTTGCAAAGTAATATTCAGCTATTTGAAAAACCAGAAATACTAAAAGCAGTTTAATATAACCAATGACAATAAAACAACAACTTCTGCAAATTTGTAACGAACAGGTAGAAAAACGCATTACAGATTATAAAAACGAAATAGACCTTATAAAAGAGTCTATAGAGAGTAATGATAAAGGAGGCTCTGATGATGATGATTCTGGAAACGGTAAACTTTTAAATGATTTAGAAAAAAATATGGGTTATCTAAACGATGCTAGAAAAACCCAAGATTATTTAAAATTAGTAAAAGCCAATTTATTAAGTACTAGTGTAGCTTTAGGAAGCTTAGTTAAGACAGACAGTCTTCACTTTTTTATATCCATTAGTGCTGGTAAAATCCAGATTGATAATCAAGATTATTATGCCATTTCATTACAATCACCTATTGGGCAATTATTAAAACAAAAGTCTACAGGTGACACTTTTGAATTTAATGGTACTAAATATACGGTTACAGAAGTTGCTTAATCTTGTATTAAAGACACACCATTTAAGTCTGTAGTTAATACATCACTCATATAATCAAAAAAGGGTCTAATGGTTTTAAAATAGTCATTGACCTTTTGAGCAAAGTCTTCTGAGATGACTTCTGCGTCTGTAAATTGTATAGAAAATATGTATTGCTTTTTCTTAATTAAATCAATAGCTTCATGATCTTTGTCAAAATTTCTTGGAGCTGTTTTTAGTTCGTCACCTTTTAGTGTTCCCCAAACAGATTTAAATTTTGAATCATTAATGATTGATGTAATCTCATTATCATCCATTTCAAATTCTTTTCTAATTCTTAACAAATCCTCTTTGCTAGGATCCCAAAAACCACAAGCAATAAAATTATTTCCTGGTTGTATTTGCACATAATACCCACCTCTTAATCTTGGTTTAACACGATGAAACGTACCTCCAAAATTATTTTTGTAAGGCAATTTATTTTTAGAAAAACGGACGTCTCTATAAATCCTAAACAGCTTCATTTTATCAAGTTCATCATGCACTTGCATTTTTGAATATATGTCATTAAAAACCAATTTAGTTGCTTTTAACGCCTTGTCATACTCTGATTTGTTATCTGCAAACCATTCGCGATTATTATTTTTTTCTAATTTTTTAAGAAACGCTATTGCTAGTTTAATGCTCATAAATTTGTGATATGGTTTAAAAATACAAAAGTCCTAAAATTAATTAGGACTTTTGTTGCTATTAATCAAATACATTTAAAATATATTAATTAATTTTTTCTTTTTCTTAGCTATTCTTTTTTGTTTTAATCTACTGCATCTTCTACATCGTCCGCAACGTTTTCAACTGCGTCTTCAACTTTTTCTCCTGTAGATTCTTCTCTGCAACCTGTTAATAGTAATGATACTGAAAATAACAAGATAAATGTGTGTGCTAGTTTTTTCATTGTTTTGGTTGTTAGTGGTTATTTTATTCTTCTATTTCTTCAATTTCATCTTCTACATCATCCATAGCATCATCAACATCATCTGAGGCGTCCTCTAGGTTGTCGTCTATGTCATCTATAGTTTCTTCAACTTTTTCTTCAGTCGTTTTGTTTTCTTCTCTACATCCCGTTACAGCTATTGAAAGTGAAAATAGGATTAGTAATGTATATAAAAGTTTTTTCATTGTTTTTGGTTTTAACGGTTTAATAAACTAATCAGCTTACTTATTTTTGCTTAAAATATCAGTTAAAAGCTGATTAGTTTTTATTAGTTTGTTATTAGTTTTAAGCTTTTTTTAATAGTGTCAATACAAATAACACTAAAAAAATGAAGAATAATACTTTAGCAATTCCTGCAGATGCTCCTGCTATTCCACCAAATCCTAAGATTCCAGCGATAATTGCGATAATAATAAATGTGATTGTCCAACGTAACATAATTTTTGGTTTTTAATGATTAATACTAAACTAAAAGCGCTTTACTTTTAATTGTTTGAGAATGAATTCTCGGTTTCCTTAGGCATATCAAATGATAGTTTGTTATCAAATTGAAGTGTTCTAATTGGAAATGGTATGTTTATATTTTCTTTGTCGTAAGCCTTCTTTATTTCAATAATAGCTTTACTTTTTGATCTCATTTTTTCTAAAGCATTTTCTGCATCTATCCAAAATCTACATAGGTAATTAATTGAGCTTCCTCCATATTCTGTGTAGTAAAACTCCACATCTTCTGGTTTTTCTATTTGATCAAATGTATTGCAAATGGTTTCTTTAGTTAATTGTTCTACATGATCTAAATCCGACTCATAGCCTACTCCACATTCTAAGAAAACTCTCATTTTAGTGGTTAAGGTGTAATTTTTCATGGGATTATCAAGGATCATCTTATTTGGGATTATCACCATGTTATTGTCAGCTTCCTTAATGGTAAAATCTTTCAAATTAATATCTATAACTTCTCCTGAAAATCCATTGGTTTCTACCCAATGTCCAATTTGTATTTTTTTTCTAAAAGACAATACAATACCAGCAAACGTATTAGATAATGTTCCTTGCAATGCTAAACCAATTGCTAAACCTGCAACACCAGCACCTGCTAGTAAAGAGGTTAAGGTTTTACTTAAGTTTAAAATACCTAAGGCTAAAAATAGTCCTGCTAATACTACAACTACTGATGATAGACTACCTATCATGTTAGTAATAGAGTTTTGCTGAATTTTTCTAGACACTAATTTTGTAACATATTTATTTACATATTTAGCTATAAAATAAGCTGCAATTAATACAACTATGGCTAAAATTAGATTTGGTATATTGGATACAATAGCATTAAACCAAGATTCTAACTTGTCGATTAATAGGTTGTATGCTTCTGATAATTGAGATTTCATATGGTTTTGTTAAGTTAATTAAGAGGTAATGGTTTTAAATTTATAATTAACTGTTAGTTACTACTTTTTTTAGTTGCTCTGAGGTATTTTTAGACCAAGCGTTTAACATCCAACTTGATTTTTCAAGCTCTCTAATGTATGCACCAATTAAATCAATTGTTCCCTCATCTCCTGCTCCTTCTGCTTTACTAAGTACTTGAGACATTTGCGCTAACATGGTCTTATGGTCATTTAGTAGTTCCTCTATCATTTCTTGATCAGTAATCATGCTTGAGGCTTCGGATAGTGACGAAATTTTTAAATAATCACTAAATTTACTTACTGGATGGTGTCTTAAAGTTAAAATGCGTTCTGCTATTTCATCTACTTTTAATTTCGCTTCGTTATACATGTTCTCAAATTTTTCATGTAAATCAAAAAAGTTTTTTCCTAAAACATTCCAATGGAAACTTCTTAATTTTTGGTAGTATATATTATAATCTGCTAGTAACGTATTTAACTCTACAACTACAGGTAGTATTTTCTCATCTTGCATATTCAAATAATTCATGTGTTCTGTTTTTAATGTTGTTAATTTCTTTGATACAAAGATGCAACACTAATCCAGTTGGCATGTTATATGATTTTTTAAGAATGTTATAGAATTTCAATAAACACCTATAAAACAGAGGTTTTTATATTAAAATAGTGTTAAAATGTAGAAATTATGAAGAATATGATAACTTTTACTCGAACTCGATATCCTTTAAAATTAATCCAGAAGCAGGAGCTATGTAGTGATTATGACCTTCAAAATCTGGTTTTAAACTGGCTTCAATATCTGCTAATGTGCGTTTACCTTGACCAATTTCAATCAATGCTCCCATCATTAAACGGATTTGATTGCGCATAAACCCCTTTCCCTTTACACGCAGTATATAACTCTGTTCTGGAAAAAAGTTTGCTGTATAGATGGTGTTTTCTACAATTTCGCATTTTAAAATAGTCCTATTATATATACCATTATCTGTTGGTCTATAACAATAGTGTTTTAAAAAATGTTCTCCTTCAAACAGTCTCGCAGCCTTTTTCATTAACTCAATATCTAAAGGATCCAAAATTGTAGTTAATATTGGTGCACAAAAAGGATGAAACTTACCGCCAAAAGCAAAAACGTATAAATACTCTTTTATTTTTGAATGTTGAATAATATTAAATTTACTATCCACCTCTTTAATTGTCAAAGCACGAAGATCTTGTGGTAGATTGTAATTAAACAAGGCCATAAATGCATCAAAATCATCAATAGGTTCTTCTAAAAACAACTCGAAAGCAGCACTCTCTGCACTTACCATAGCATCTGTACGACCAGAAGTTAAGGTTTTAAATTTCTTTTTATCTAAAATGAAATTTAAAGTTCTGTCAATCATTAAATGTAAGGTCTTTAAGTTAGGCTGCTTTTGCCAACCATGAAACCTATACCCTAAATATTGAATTGTAATGACGTAGAAATACTTTTTTTGCATGATAATTTATGAATGCCGAAAATACTGCTTTGTAATCATTTCGCAAAAATTTTATACCTTGAAACCTTAATAACTAATTAAAACTAACTTTATGACAAATGTAACCTCACAAAAACCACCTATGTGGTTTTTAGTAATTAGTATTATTGCCTTAATATGGAACCTTTTAGGCGTATTTGCTTACATAGGGCAATCTATGATGACTGACGAAGTATTAGAACAACTACCAAAAGCAGAACAGGAGATGTATGCAAACTTACCCTCTTGGTATATTGGTGCTTTTGCAATAGCTGTTTTTGCTGGAGCAATTGGAAGCTTGGCATTGGTGATAAGAAAAAAATGGGCTTTTCATGTTTTATTAATTTCGTTAATTGCAGCACTAGCACAAATGTATTACTTAGTATTTGTACTAAAAATGGCTAATGCAATGACACCAATGATAGTGATTGTTGGAATGGCTTTAGTATGGCTAGCCAATCATGCAACTAAAAAAGGATGGATATCTTAAACCTAATCAATACACACAAAAGCATCAATTATGTAATTGATGCTTTTTAATTCTTTTTTAATTTGAATTTAAAATACCCCTTCGATCCTTATTTAAAACACCACGTTATTATTGGGTTTGGTCTTGCTTTATGGATTTTTTTATTTTTATTTATTACTGAGCCTTTAGACATAAGCGAACTTAATACCACTGAAAAACTAAAGTACCTACCTTTTTATAGTCTGATTGCGACGCTATCATACTTACTATTTTTACCGCTACAAAATTACATTTATAAACAGTCACGAAATAATTGGTTACTAAAACACGAAATACTGTTTTTATTAAGCCTGTCTGTTGTTTCTCTTATTTTAGCTAGGTCTTATTATTTATATGTTGTGGTCGCTGGTCAAGCAAATCCACATACTTTAGGCTATATGCTTATGTCACTTTTACTACCTGCATTAGCTATTATTTTACCAATTATAATTATTGGTCGTTTTGCTTTTGGAAAATATTTTGAAAAAATACTTGAGGATAAAAAAATTGAGATTAAAGGAGAAGGTAATTATGAAAGTTTAAAGCTTCATTTAAACGATTTAATTGCGGTACAATCTTCAGATAATTATATTGAAGTTTTTTATATTTCTGGTTCTATTCTGAAAAAAAGTTTGATCAGGAATAAATTATCTACTATCGAAACTACTTTTACAGAATTACAACGCACACATCGCTCTTACGTTATAAATCCTTATCATTTTCAGTCTTGGAAAACCGAAAAAGGAAAACACT
Source organism: Olleya sp. UBA1516 (assembly GCF_002323495.1). Classification (NCBI taxonomy): domain Bacteria; kingdom Pseudomonadati; phylum Bacteroidota; class Flavobacteriia; order Flavobacteriales; family Flavobacteriaceae; genus Olleya; species Olleya sp. UBA1516. Next base: position 258,140 of record NZ_DCQO01000009.1, on the reverse strand, counting down.
TTTTAGTACTATCGCATAACATAGAAGTGCCAATATCCAAAACTTATTTAGAAGCTATTAAAAGTGCTTTAAATTTCGCCACAGCATAACGGTATTTCACCCCAAACCCTTATTATAATTGATTTTTATTTGATTTGAAATATATCTTTGCTTCAGAAAGTTTAATCAATAAAAACCCGTTACAATGAAAAATTTCACATTAATTTTAGTACTTTTTTTAGCTTCTATTCAGCTTACTTTTTCTCAAACCGAAACTTGCGACTGTAAAACCGATTTAGATTTTATTGTTGAAAAAATAAAAGCAATGCCTTCTTTTAAAACACAAATTAAAGGTGAGAAAGCAACCGAATTTGAAAATACATACACAAACTTATCCAACCAAATGAAGCAGCCCATTTTAATAGAGGATTGCTATAAAATGTTATTACAACAAATGGTTTTAGTTAATGATGTGCATGCCTCATTAAGCTATATTAAAACTCCAATTAATAAGGAAGATTTAAACGATACTTCAAAACTAAATGACTTTAAAGCTAGTAATGCTTTTAAAAAGCATCCAAAAACAGAATATAACCTAAACGATTTGGAGGCTGAATTATCTAAAAAAAACGAACAAGAATTAGAAGGTATTTATAATTATGGTGACGATCTTAAAATTGGAATTTACCAACAAAAAGATAGTGATACCTTAGTAGGTGTTGTTTTAAAAAGTAACCTAAATCAATGGGAAGCTGGACAAATTATAGTCTATGCTACGCACACTACAGGAATAAAATATAATCTGTTTTACTATAACCCAAGTACTAGATCTCCTGGTTTTGTTAAAAGTATTTCTTTTGAAAATGGAAGACTTTGGATATATAAAAAAGCTACTAATACTAATAACGAAGAATTACCAATAAAAGACCAATCTAACTGGGAGTTTAAACAATTAACACCAGATACTCAATATATGTATTTTGGTAACTTTAGTTCGTTTAGTAAATCTAATCGAAAAGCATTTAAAGATTTTTACGCTAAAGCGAAAAAAGAGCTAACTGCAACAAATGTAATTGTAGATTTAAGAAGTAATGGTGGCGGAAACAGTAAACTATCTGATCCCTTTTTAAAATTATTAAAAAAGAAAAACGTGTATATTTTAACCAATTGCTTTACAGGAAGTAATGGAGAGCAATTTACTTTAAAACTAAAAGCACTTAAAAATGCAAAACATTTAGGACAGACAACACGCGGTATTATTGCTTACGGAATGAATTACGGGTACAATTATAATACACCTTCTGGTAATTTTAATATTACACCAACAGACATGAATTTTAATAAGTATTTAGCTTACGAAGGGAAAGGTGTCACTCCAGAAATTGCTTTAGACTTTGGTAAAGACTGGTTAGAGCAAACATTAGCAATAATAAAAAACACATCTAATTAATTACATATAATTGTTTTACGTGGTTCTAATGCACGATTAAACTTTCTATTTTATCATTAGATAAACTGTCGCTAAAAAATTAGCGACAGTTTTATATGTTTATTTTTTCTCTCTACCTTTTAAAACCTCCACAACATCATTAAGCTTAAACCCTTTTGCTTGTAATAACATTAAGTAATGAAACAGTAAATCTGCACTTTCACTTAAAAACAGATGGTCTTTGTTGTCCATTGCTTCAATAACAACCTCTACAGCTTCCTCTCCTACTTTCTGTGCTACTTTATTTATACCTGAAGCAAATAATGAGGCAACATAAGATTTCTCTGTATTTCCCGCTGCTACTCTACTTTCAATCGTGTTTTCTAATTTTGAAATAAAACCGAAATTTTCAGAGTTAGTGTCGTTCCAACACGTATCCGACCCTTTGTGACACGTTGGTCCTTTTGGATTAACTTGTATTAATAACGTGTCGTTATCACAATCTAATTTTATATCTACAAGGTTTAAAACGTTTCCGCTTTCTTCACCTTTAGTCCATAATCTGTTTTTTGTGCGACTAAAAAAAGTAACCAATTTAGTCTCTTTTGTTTTATTAAATGCTTCTTCATTCATGTAACCCAACATCAACACGTTTTTTGTTGTGGCATCTTGGATTACTGCTGGTACTAAACCGTCATTGTTTTTGTTGAAATCTATGGTCATCTTGTTATGTATTGGTATTGCTATAAACATTGTGCTTTTTAGCAACCATTTATTAATTATGTGATACTGAAACAAGTTCAGTATGACGTTGTTTTATTATTGTGTCGTTAGTACTAATGACATTGTCTTTTTTTGATTTTGTATTAAGAACCTTTTTTGTTGTGCTTCTCGATACAATTTGCTCATGCTTCACAAATCACTCGAAGTGACGTTATGCTGTTTGCTCTGTTTTAATTGGCGCAAACTACTGTTTTACGCTTTGCTTTATGTGATACTGAAACAAGTTCAGTATGACGTTGTTTTTATTATTGTGTCGTCAGTTCGAGTGAAATTGCTTTTTTCGCAATTTTGTATCGAGAACCTTTTTTCTTTTGCTTCTCGATACAATTTGCTCATGCTTCACAAATCACTCGAAGTGACGTTATGTTTTGTTTGCTCTGTTTTATTTGGTGCAAACTACACTTTTATGTTTTACTTTATGTGATACTGAAACTAGTT
>NZ_DCQO01000009.1:254953-255105 GCF_002323495.1 Olleya sp. UBA1516 | reverse complement strand
AATTTTGTATCGAGAACCTTTTTTGTTGCGCTTCTCGATACAATTTGCTCATGCTTCACAAATCACTCGAAGTGACGTTATGTTGTTTGCTCTGTTTTAATTGGCACAAACTACTCTTTTATGCTTTGCTTTATGTGATACTGAAACTAGTT